>JBIJDE010000242.1:0-7193 GCA_044344305.1 Armatimonadota bacterium | reverse complement strand
AGTACAACCACCAAAGCCTGCACCTGTCATACGGCTTCCGTATACTCCTGGTTGTTTACGTGATATTTCAACCATTATATCCAGTTCAGTGCAACTTACTTCATATTCATATCGAAGAGATTCATGAGATCCATTTAACAATAATCCCATAGATTTAGCATCACCAGTTTCCATATATTTGATTGCATCCAACACACGAGCATCCTCTGTTACAACATGTTTGCAACGACGGTATGTTAAATCTTCTAATAAATCCTTGTTTGCTTCCAGTTGTTCTGGAGTAACATCACGAAGAGCAGTAATATCGGGTAAAACTGTTTTAAGTATTTCTACACCTTTTTCACATTCTTCTCGTCTTTTGTTATATTCAGAAGTAACTAATTTCCGACGAACTCCAGTATCTCCGATGATTATTTTTATGCCATCAGGAATATTGACAGGCAAATAATCCAACGAACGACAATCTATCATTAATGCTTTGCCGGCTTGGCCTAAAGCACTGATGAACTGATCCATAATTCCACATTTTGTTCCGACAAATTCATTTTCTGCTTTCTGGCATAACTTTGCAATTTCTTCACCTGTTACATCATACTCAGCGAGGGTAAGAAATGTTGTGGCAGTAGCAACTTCGAGCGCAGCAGATGAACTGAGTCCAGAACCACGTGGGACATCCCCACTGAATATGATGTCAGCACCACGTAAGTAATACCCAGCTTGTTCTAAAATAAAGCACACACCACGCAGGTAATTGCTCCAACTATTCGCAGCATCATATCCAATTTCATCAAGAGAAAATGTTGATATTGCGTTAAAGTCAAGCGAACGCAAGGTAACTTGACGATTTCCTGATGGTACTGCTGCCATTAACATTTCACGGTCAATTGCAGCAGGCATAACAAATCCGTCGTTATAATCGGTATGTTCACCGATTAAATTAACGCGGCCGGGTGCTTTGAATATTCGTACTTCATCACCCAGTAATTCAACAGCCTTTTCTTTAAAAGCTACGGGATCCATGGATTAAACTCCCATTCTATTCGGATATAGATTTTTTTTGTTGTATTGTTGGTATATTTTACTCGGTCAGCTATTCGATAGCCAGCTAACCATATTATACCATCGCTGTCACATATTACAGGAATTTTACTGCGTAGTCGACGTATTACGTGAGAATCTATGAATATATCCTGTAAAGTTTTATGTCCACTCATGCCAAAAGGTTGAAATCTATCACCATTTAACCATCCTCGTACTGTTAAATTTCCATTTATGAGATTGGAATCGATAATTGCAATATTGCTACTGCTTAAAGAGTTATCATATTCACCAGATGAAATTATGCCGATTCCAGGTAGTATTAATTTGCTGCCAATTTTTAATTTATGCTCATAAATATCAATTTCTGAATTTAATTTTAAGAAATGATATGAATCATTATGCTTTTCAACTCTTAGGCCAGGGAAATCTGCACCTGAATGGTTAGTCAATTGCAATATTTGTTGTTGATGATCAAATTCGAAATCTTCTTTATTGCCTTTGATGTCATATACAGCCATTCTGAAAATGCGGGTATATATTCCAGGATGTAGATACTGGTTTATAATCAGTTTTATTCCATCAGGCAATTGAGATGATGATTTATCATATTCTTCTTTTGCAATTTCTGTTAACAGGTTATTATCATTAGCCGCTAATTCAGATAATCGGCATAACGCGTCTTTAACATCTGGATTATAATTACTTAATATTGGTATCAGTTCATTTCTAATTTTGTTCCGTGTATAAATATTTATGGCGTTTGTTTCATCAACACAATATTTTATTGATTTTTCATGCAGATAATATAGAATTTCTTCTTTGGTAAGGCATAACATAGGTCTGATAATATTATTTCGTTTGACAGGAATTCCAACTAAACCATCAATTCCTGTTCCACGTAATATTCTCATTAAAACAGTCTCAGCCTGGTCGTCTTTATTATGAGCAGTTACAATATAATCACAATCAAGTTCATTGGCAATATTATTGAATGCTTCATATCTTAAAATACGCGCGGCCTCTTCCGTTGATAAAGAATTATTGTTGGCAAAAGCATCAACATCAACTTTAACAATTATACAATCTAAAATGTTGAAATCAGCAGAGATAGTCATAGAAAATATTGCATCTTCGGGAGAATTCTCTCGCAAACAGTGGTCAATATGAACTGTCATTATTTGTTGTGAAGGGTATAATTTCTTTAGTATATTCAGCAGGCAAACAGAGTCAGGACCGCCGCTTAGTGCGATTAATAACTTACTGTCAGGCGAAAACAACTGATATTTAGCAATGTAGTTTTTTATTCTATTTTCAATGTTATTACAATTCATATAGATTTTTAGTAACCATACCATACTATTAAAGAACGCAAATTTGTTCGTTCACACAAAAAGCGTGTACGTATTCTTTCGCTGAATAAATTGAATATAGGTGATGCACCATGTTGATGTGACATAATCATAATTGCATTCACCATCGCTTGCCTATTGGGAGCATCCAGGTCATTAGCAACGGAATATACTCGTGCAATCCAGTTTATTACCGGGTATGTTAGCCAAAGAGCCATTAATCCATCAAGATATGGTCTATTATAAAAATTATCACCAAAAAATCCCATCCCTGATAAACGCATTTTATAATATCTTGTAAAAATCTCTTCATTTTGTAATGTTGGACGACAAAATGATTGCTCTACGTCATCAAAATCTACTTGCGGCATATTAGTGCGTAATTCAGGGATTAACCCTTTGCCATTTATCATTTTTAACATAGTTGACAATCTTATTTTCAAACTGGTTTTATCTCCAACTCGATCCTCACGAGTATATATAGTCATAATCTGACGGAATAAAAATCTTACCATGGCAGTCGGTGGTACTCTTAAAACTGTTGTTTCTTTAGCTGAAATAATAATTTTATCAGAGATAGCTGTTAAGAAATTAGATAACTCGCCGCCATGTAATGAGGCAATTTTTGGATTATATAAAAGAGAAGTCATATTCACACACCCAATAATGCGGTCAGTCAATGATAACTCTTTATTATTTAATATTCGTTCAAAAGCCTCAGTTATTCTGCACAATTGTGACCATTCAACTTTTGTATTCCCATATAATATTGGCTCAATTCCTATTTTTGATTCTGAAGTTAATATCGGTATTAATTCTGTTAAAGATTGTCGTTTAGTTGTAATAGGACTGCCTTTATTACCTGCCACTTGTGGGCAGTCATATCTAATATCCAATCTGACTTGTTTACCAATCTGAATAAAACGAAAAGGATATAATCGACATGGTAGTGGTTTTTCTGATTCGCCGAATTTTGCATGAATATTGCATAATCCTTTTTTATTTAAGAAAATACAAGTACCATTGTCATGATGTGCCAACTGGTATCGATTTCCTTTTTTAACAGCAATTTTAATATCTTTATATTCATCTTCATTCTGCCAACCCTGTTCAATAATCCTCTTATAATCTTCTTCTGAGATATTTATAGCAAACTTACCCCGGCAACAATCGCCGCACCCGCTGCAGTCGTAACATTGATATGATGGTGGAGTAACTAATGTTAACTTATTTTCACTCAAAATCATGCCTCTTCTTTTGATGGTAATAATTCGCGTGCAAATTCTTGCGGGTCAAAATCTTTAATATCGTCCTGTTTTTCACCTGTGCCAAGATATCTAATTGAGATAGGTATTTCAGCAGCAATGGATAATATATTACCACCTTTAGCTGAGCCATCGAGTTTTGTTAACATTATTCCAGTGAGGTTAACTGTTTGACTAAAATCACGAGCTTGATTTAATGCATTTTGTCCGGTAGTTGCATCAAGCACAAGTAATGTTTCGTCTGCTTCATGACCTAAAGCACGGGTTAGAACTCTATTTATTTTTTTTAGCTCTTCCATTAAGTTAAGCTTATTGTGCAGTCTTCCAGCGGTATCAACTATAACGTAGTCAAACCCTCGTGATTTTGCTGATTGCACCGCGTCAAATACAACAGCGGCAGGGTCTGCACCCATTTGATGTTTAATAACTTCAACTCCAATGCGTTGTCCCCATAATTCCAGTTGTTCAATTGCGGCAGCACGGAAAGTATCAGCAGCGACCATTACTACACTATGCCCTTTTCTTTTAACTAAAGCGGCTAATTTTGCTATAGAAGTTGTTTTTCCAACTCCATTAACACCAACAACTAAAATAACAGATGGTGATGCCGGTGCTGGTAATGGTTTTACATTTATACGTAGAATCTCAGCTACTTCATTTTGTAATATAGAATATGCTTGTGATACATCTTTGATATTATTCTTCTTGATAGCTTCTTTTAAACGATTTACTAAATACATTGCAGTGGTAGCACTGACATCAGCTAATATAAGAGCTTCTTCAAGGTCTTCATACAGGTCTGGTGTAATTTCACTGCGGCGAAAAGTTTCTTTAATCTTATTGAAAAAGTTTTTAAACATATGATCTCATTTATAAATTGGTTTCCGTTCTTATTTTGCCAGTTGTAGAGGGAATTATCAAGATTATTTATTTATTGAAACGAAATATTTGAAAATAATCACTTAATACTGTCTTTTACGATGTTATATTTAAAGTTTTTTGATAACTAATCCATTTTCCATAGCCAGTTATCTGTGACAGTTATTATTATAAGTGATGCCATACAAATACCACCCCCAATAATAAAGGAAGTAACTGGTAGAAAATGATGACCGATATATCCAGAAAACATAGAACCTATTGGAGATAAACCGGCAAAGAGAAACCCCCATAACCCTACGATTCGACCGCGTAATTTTTCAGGCGCATAATATTGGATTAAAGAGTTAATTGTTGCTGATGATGTAACAAGTCCTGCACCAACAAAGAAAATTATAATTAATGCATATGCGAAATTTGTACAAAATGAGAGTAATATTAATGGTATTGAAAAAGTAAGGCAACTAATCAACAACTGCCTGCCTTTCGGTATTAAATGACCACAAGATGCCATTAATAATATTCCTGCTAAAGAACCAACACCGAAAATTGACATCAATAATGCATAACCCTTAGCACCTGTTTTCAGTGTTTCAACAGCAAAAGCCGGCATTGGTATAAAAGCTGAAAATCCAAATAAAGAAACAATTGACATTAAAATAAGTAATAAACGAATAGGTTTATCTTTAAATGCATAAAGTAATGCTTCTTTTAAAGGAGCAATAACACCGGATTGCTGGTTCACCGTTTGTTTTCTTCGATATGATATTTGCCATAATGCGATTAATACTGCAAGAAAACTGGTGCTGTTAAGTATGTAAATTAGACTGATGCTATTAACTTTATAACCCCAAAGAATAATAGAACCCATTGCTAATAATGGTGCAGCCAGTGCTGGTCCAATGATACGGGCTAAATTAAAAATAAACGAATTAAGGGATATAGCATTCATTAAGTCAGCCGGACCTACCAGATCCTTAGCATATGATTGCCTAACAGGCATATCAAAAGCGAAAAATATGCCTGCAAATATCGATAAAGAAATAATATGCCAAATCTGTAGATTTTCCCAACCAGCAATAATTGCGAACAAGAAAGATATAATCATTGCGGCTGACTGTGTAATCAGTAGTACAGTTCTTTTATCATATCTATCTGCAAACACTCCACCAATCAATGTTAATAGAAAAACAGGTGCTGTTCCAGCAGCATTAACTATACCCTGGTATAAGGAAGTATTTGTAGTATGATATATTCTTGATGCAGTTTCTTGTACAAGCCAACTTTGAGCTGGAATTTGCATCCACGTACCAACAAGAGATACTAACATTCCAAACCAGTAAAGTCGATAATCTCTATGTTGAAGTGCGCTAAAAGTGCGTTTTAAAGGTGAAACTTCAATCTGATTTTCATTATCCATTTAAATTCAACTGGTACGGATTGCCCCTGTCACTATTTGTTACAATATCGTCATTAATAGCTTTCAATGCAGAGCGTTGTCCAGTCAGTCTTAGTAATTCAATAGCCTGTTCAGCGGTAACCCAACGCGAATCAGAAAAATCTGATGATAAAATCGGTCGCTGCTGAGCAACTTCAATAGCAAAAACTGGAAGCATGGAGATAGAATCATTAATTGCATCATATTCAGAATGAATATAATTTGGAGCCCATATATATAATGGATTAAATCCTGTATGTGTCGTTAATGCATTTAAAGCAGATTGCAATGAAGATGATCCTGTCGGTATATTTCCTCGTAATAATTGCCATGTATTACCTTCGGTATAATCCGGTGAACGATGAAGTACCAGATATAATGGCTTCCCGGATGAACGGGTAAAGATTACTGATTCAAATTTTTGTGTATTTAAATTAGGCATGACTTAATTTTATAACATTTTACCAGTTGAAGGAAGTGGGTAAAATTTCGTATAATAAAAACGGAGATAATATTAATTTAAGAGGAGAAATATATGTATCCCGACAATTTAAAATACACTTCTCGACACGTATGGGTCGAAATTGATGGTAACATCGCTGTTATTGGCATTACCCATCATGCTAAAGAGCAACTTGGTGAGTTGACTTATATTGAGTTACCTCAGGAAGGCGATGCCATTTTCGCAGGTAATACTCTTGGTCAAGCTGAGTCTGTTAAATCTATCAGTGACATTTATGCCCCTGTAAGTGGTAAAGTTACTGAAGTTAATGAAGCCGTTTTAGATGAACCAGCTGTAGTAAATGGTGATCCTTACGGTGATGGTTGGATGATTAAAGTTGAGATGTCAAATATTGCAGAAGTAGACGAATTATTAAATACTGAACAATATCAGGCAACACTGTAATTGACTGTACTGTTGTAACATGTTTGAAATATTTGTAAATTATTTTATTTTTATGGGTATTTCTATTGACAATATGAATAAAACAGGCTAAAGTTTTATTGTTCTAAAGCATTTAACCAAATGAATAAGCAAAAAAACACAAATGATTTAAATGGTGTAGCTTTAATAGTTTCCGGTTTTTTGCTGGTGTCGATGTCATTAGCTGGTTGGTGGTTGGGATCTCTTTTAGACACCCATTACCATTTTTCTCCATGGGGAAAAGTTAGTGGATTGATTATTGGAACAATAGCTGGTTTTATCGATCTTTTCAGGAT
>JBIJDE010000565.1:0-3232 GCA_044344305.1 Armatimonadota bacterium | reverse complement strand
ATCCCATGTTTCATTTTTCAGTGCGTCCGACATATCATTGGCTGTTTCCACGCGTGAATATGTCACTTTATATTCACTTAAAGCAAAGTTCGTTAATAGCATTGCCAAATCTTGCTCATTATCTTCGACAAATAATACTCGCAATGGAATTTTCATCACATTATCTCCACTATATCTTTACACTCAATATTTTCGGTATCAATTTTATTGTCATTGATGGTGAAATAGAATGCAGCACCTACGTCTACAGTTCCCTCTGCCCAGATACGTCCACCATGTCTATGTATGATTCGTTGAATAGTGGCCAGTCCAATTCCTGTGCCGCTGAAATCACTTGCTTTATGTAAGCGTTGGAATGGTGTAAATAGCTTTTCAGCATAATTCATGTTAAAACCAGCACCATTATCGCGAATACAATATACCATCTCGTCATTTTGTTTTATCGTCGTTATATCAATAATTGCATGTTCACGTTTAGAAGTGTATTTCCAGGCATTGCCAATAAGGTTTTCAAGGGCAAGGCGTATTAGTCTGGGGTCTGCAGTAATATTAATATCTGGCGCAATATTGAAAGTCACTTTTCTTTCAGGTTCTGCCTGTTGCATAGTATCTGCAATTGCCTGTGCCATTGCAGATAATGAAACGGGTATTGGCGTGATAGATTCACGGTATATACGTGACAACGTCAACTGGGCGTCGATAAGTTCAGTCATTCTTTGGCTTGATATTTTAATATGTGCTATAAGGTCGCGCATTTCTTCTGGTAAATCAATAGTGGTAAGATTTTCCAGTAAATTCGCAAAACTGATAATATTCCATAACGGTGCTCGCAAATCATGTGATACTGAATATGTAAACGCTTCTAATTCCTTATTTGATGCGGCAAGTTCCTGAATATGCTTTTCAAGGTCAGATTGAAGTTTTAGAACTTGTTTTCCTATGCGTTTATGTATCAATGCATATACAACTAAGTCACCAACCATCGTAAGCAAGCGTACCGATTCATCATTCCATTCGCGTTCATCCCGAACCGCATCGAACCCGAGGAATCCGACAACTTGTCCTTCTTCTTCTAAAGGAATAACAACAACTGATTGAATATCCTGCGCTTGCAAGATTTCTTTTTCTGCAATCGCTTCAATCGGCATATCTGCAACACAGGGAATATGAATTGAGTGATGAGATTTTAATTGTCCAAACCACCATGGTAGTGCATCTGTTGGCACTTGTTGCAAGTTATCTATTTCAGGATTTATTCCATCAGCGCACCATTCATGGGTATTATCCATACATACATTATCAGGTGAATATAGAAAAATATACGACCTGTCAGCGTTAACAAATGTACCTATAGCACCAAGTGCATTGATAATTTCCTGGTCTATACACTCTATTGGACAATTAATAAATCGTGTAGAAAGTGTGGCCACCAGGTCTTCAAATCGCATACGATATACCACTTCTAATTCAGCCAGTTTACGATCTGTTATATCTTCAAACAAATAAAATCTGCCAAAATAGTTGTCAAGTTCATCGCGAATCTGGGTAGAAAATCTTCTGATTACCCGACCATCTACAAATGGTATTTCATCTTCTACCACAATGCGGTTATCTTCGGACTGCAACGGTTTGCATGATATGGCAAATGCTTCCACATCTGCAAGACTTGGTATGCAATAGGGTATTACTTCACCATTAGTCAATTCACCTCTCATGATTTCAGCTTCAATTTCCTGTAATCCCCATATTTCGCTAAATCGATGGTTAGCGTAAAGGATTACGTCTGTACGATTATCTACAACAAAAAATGCAAGTGGTGAACAATTAGCCATTGCTTGCAGAAGTTCCTGGTTCCAATGTAATTTCTCCAGCAATAATTTGCGTTCTACAATATTCCGCGATACTCCCAAAATGCCAATTGGCAATCCATTGACGTTACGCAGGAAAGTCATAGTCATTTCAATCCACATTTGAACGTCATCTTTGCGATTTACCTGTACTTCTATCACCCGTGTTCGCTTGGGGTCAGCCCCTTCTTTCTCCTGGTTTAGTTCATCTATCAGCATAGCGTCAAGTTCTATATTGGATTCCGGCATTAACAGTTCATGGAAAGTGTGTGATACAATATCTTCCGGCTGCAGTCCATAGATATTAAAACATGCTGCGCTGGATGAAATGATTTTCCCTGTTAAATCCGCTGTCCAAATACTTTCTCCTGCATTGTCTGCAAGCAATTGATGCTTCGCTTCACTCTGGCGGAGTGCATCGTCTGAACGCAGTCGTTCGCTGATATCACGACTGATACCAACTAAAATAGTTCTGCCATTATCGACACCGGCAGTAACGACAGTTTCAACCGGAATTAGTGTACCGTCTTTCGCGCATAGCGGAATTGGACAAAATGCTCGTTTGCCAGCCAGCATATCCATTACAATTTGAAAAGCTTCATCACGACGTTCGGCGGGATGTGTTAACATAACCGACTGCCCTATAAGCTCATCCTCGCTATAGCCTAATCGATTAATAACGGATGGATTCACACGAATGATATTGCCACGTTCATCCAGAATAAACAGGAAATCCTGTATAGTATTAAAGAAAAATTGAAACTCAAATTCTCGCTGTTGAAGTTTTTTCTCTATTCGCAACCGAGAGACAATGCTACCTATCTGCGATGCAATCGCCTCGAGAGTGATTCGGCTAATATTGCTAATGTCTTTATATATGTGCGATCCAACATTAAGAGATCCGATTAATATGTTGTCATGTAATATAGGAATGATGCCGACAGCCAGTAATCCTTCATTTATATGTAGGAATAATCCCTGCAATTGCAACTCGTTGTACTCGCGATAAATTGCTTGTCCATTTCGTAATAATTCAGCACGGTCTGATGTTAATGCATAAGATGCTACGTTTTGAATAAACTCTTCTGAATGTCCACGGGATACGGTTAGTTCTATCTTTTCCTGGCTCTCATCTATTAAATAAACGCCTCCACTGTCCATACCGGATGCGCGCAATGACGCGTCAAGACAATAATCCAGAGCATTGTTGAGATCGCGCTCACTCGCCATTTTTTGTTCCATATCACGTTGTAGCGCCAGCAAATTTTCAGATTGTCTTCGGTTCTCTTCAATACCAATTGCAGTAGCTATAATAGATATCACAGTACTGTCCAAAATGGTCGGTGAATAGTCTGATGAATATACTGTACATAATGATCCTACTG
>JBIJDE010000479.1:0-3986 GCA_044344305.1 Armatimonadota bacterium | reverse complement strand
CCAACATAAGTCTGTAGATTAAATTTCGAAACATTCGGGTCGGTGTCTGCATATGGTGTATTTTGTAAATCACGGGCAATAAAGATTTCCTTACTATTTCTTTTGATTACATCAAAACATATATGACCTTCCGGAGAATCAATAGGAATAAAACCGGGTGGTGTCTGCCATTGTCCCCATGCGATTAACTCTCCATCTACCACCCGATTATATAATGCACAGTTAGCATTCAATAATTCACCACATAATGCAGTGAGTAGATTGATGTTTGCCAGGGGGTCATCTGTAAATGACAAAAAACATGCCTGAAGTTTATCCATTCGAAGTTGGTGGTCTTTTTGCAATTGATTTTGGCTATGTTTTGAATGTTGCCACCATAGAACTATTGCAGTAATAGCAGCCAGAAGTAATGTTAACATTATTGCGATGAATCGATAATTATCTAATTGTCGATTCCATACATCGTAGCTTATGTCAATACCGAATACTGCTATTATTTTCATTGTATCCGGATGGCGTATTGGCACCAGTGCTGACACCCAGGTTCCCCAGTCGTCAGTTGATGGGTCAATAACAGCATTGCCGGTATTAAATACTTCAAGTAAAGCAGGGGTGATATTTCTATATTGTGTTCCTGGCAATTCACCTTTTTCATCAGCATCAAGCAGAAATATTATATCATCGCCGCGTTTGCCAAAAAGATATGCATATCTGGAATGTGCATTAGCTTGCTGGTATGCGTGTATTCGTGAAATGAGTCGATGATAAACCGGCAAAGATATATCTGCTGGAATTCCACGTAAACCGGCAACAGCTGATGAGTCCAGTAATGCAGATGCGGTGTTTACATTGTTAAGGAACTCGCTGCGCAATTTGGCATCGCCGACATTAACAATATAGCGCAAACAGCACCAACCGAAGCATAATATACTGATGATAATAATAACTTTGAAAATGAGGATATGCTTCGAATTAACCAATTGATTATTTTCGTGAGATAAGGTGTTTATAATGAATATTACTGATATGGTAATTAAACAGATACATATTATTGCTCCGATGAAATAAAGCCAATTCATTTTTTATTCCTTTGTAATAAGAGATATCTAACTGTTCTTTCGCGTTTGGGTGCTATATCTCATTCAAAATCCGACTGGTCAGCCAAATACGACCTTAATCAAAAGTCCTGAAATAATTATACACACAGTGCAACCATAATAGTGATGATGGCTATTGATAAATATTTTCATACAGTTCTTTCTGTTTATATCACTTATGCTACTGAAGAGACATAAAATAATCAAGGAGAATCGAGGGAAAAAGGACCACAACATAAACACGCTTTTTCAATCAAATAACATTGAATATCAAAAAAAATTATACCATTTTTTTATATTTATCAGCAAATATATTCCAGCTTTTCATAATAGCTATCTGCGATATACATAATAAATAAGGGGTTTATACCCGCTAATATCCGCTAATATCAGGTAATTCCCTGATAGCTAAATTGACGGATACATAAGATAATCAACTAAGAATTTTAGAATTCAGAATAAATTTAAAACTCTGAATCTAATTCAAGGAAAAAATTGAAAAATAATTTAATCAAATCAAATAGAATCAAAAAAATATCTACCATGAATATTTTATCAATATTCATTGCTATTATCACGATAGGTGCTACATTTACTGTATTGTATGGTATGCATTCCGATCGAGAAATGCGTTCTGACCTGCTTTATGATGCCCGCATTAGAGCCCAGTCTATAAGTATAGACTCCATTCAGATTCTAACCGGAACCGCTTCTGATATTAATTCACTTGACTACCATAAAATAAAAGAACAGCTTGTATCAATTCGTTCAAATAGTCCTCAGTGCCGTTTTACATATTTATTAGGTCGTAATGCAAAAGGCAATATATTTTTTTACGCTGATAGCGAACCACCATCATCCAAGGATTACTCTTCACCAGTTGATAAATATACTGAAGCATCTTCCGGTTTCATTAAAACTTTTACTTCTAAACGTGCTATAATTGAAGGTCCAGCTTCTGATCGTTGGGGTACTTGGGTTTCTGCGCTAATCCCAATAGTTGATCCAAAAACTAATTCGGTTGTTGCTGTGATGGGTATGGATATTGACGCCCGTACCTGGGAAAATAATATCATTGAAAAAACAGCAATTCCTGTTGGGTTATTGTTAATACTGCTATTTGGAATAACATCAATATTTTTCTCCGTTAAACAGATTGATGCTTCACCAGATTTAGTGTTGCGGAGATTAACTCTTCCTTTAACGACCGTCGTAATTTTGTTAATTGGTAGTGCCTGTCTATTGTTATGGAAACAGCACCAAAACCAGATGACAATGAGTATTGGGAATATCTCTGCAGATATATCTGGTGATTTAAAAATGGCTCTCGATCAGCAGGCTTTCGGTTTGGCATCAGCATTGCCACCTATTACTGAAAATCCATCTGTAAAAAAAGCCGTAAAAACGGGTGATATAAAGTTCTTACTTGCTCAGTGGCGACCAGTATTCGAAAAGCTTCATAAAGAAACGAAACTTACTCATTTTTACTTTTTTGATAAGAACCGAGTATGTATCCTACGCGTTCATAAACCAGAAAAGCACGGAGATGTCATAAACCGTTTTACAGCAAAAGAGGCAGAACGAACTGGTAAAATGGCATACGGTATAGAGCTTGGACCATTGGGAACTTTTACCATGCGGGTAGTGCTACCTATATATGATAATGGTAAAATTATCGGATATTTAGAATTGGGAAAAGAGATAGAAGAGGTTTTACAGGCATTATACTTCCAATCCAATTGTCAATTGGCAGTGACAATTCATAAGGAATATTTAACTAAAAAAATATGGGAAGATGGCATGCAATTTCTTGGCAGAGAAGGTGATTGGAATCTTATGCAACATGCTGTCGTAATCTACACATCACAAACAAAGCTTCCGGCAACATTTTACGCATGGGCTGATAATGTAGCGCGTTATCATACCCATAGAGAAACAAACAGGCATATTAAGGCTGATGGAAATGATTGGATTGTGTCTGCGTTACCGTTAAATGATGCGTCCGGTACAGCAATAGCTGATTTATTAATCATGAGCAATGTCACACCAGCAAATGCGGCATTTAATCGCCTGATAACTATTGGGGCCATATCATGCGGTGTGTTTCTTACAGTATTATTAGGTTTTATTTACGTATTATTACGCCGAATAGATACCGGTATTCATATGCAGCAAATTGCATTACAGGAAAGCAAAGAAAGTTTGGCGGCAACTTTGCGGTCAATAGGTGATGGTGTTATCACTTGTGATGCTGATGGAAATATTGTAAATATCAATACTATTTGTGAGACACTCACCGGGTGGAGTAATGATGATGCTTTTGGACGGCCAATAGCTGAAATATTCAATATCGTTCATGCTACCACCAGATTAGCTGCGGAAATACCAACATTTCACGCGTTGGCCGAGGATAAAATTATTGGCATAGCAAACCATACGGTGTTAATATCCCGTGATGGAACCGAGTATCAAATAGCAGATAGTTGCGCGCCAATACATGATGTAAATGGTAATATATTAGGAGCTGTGCTGGTATTCAGGGATGTTACAGATGAATATAAACGCGAAGAAGAATTAAGAGAAATTAGTGAGAAACATCGTATAGTAGCAGACTTTACATACGACTGGGAATATTGGATGGACGCAACTGGTGTAATTTTATATATGTCCCCATCCTGTGGACGAGTTACCGGTTATAGCAGAGAAGAGTTTATGTTAGATAATTCTTTGATGAAAAAAATTGTTCATCCTGATGATTTAGAAAAATATTGCCACCATATACTTGATACAAAAACTAAAAATTTGAATAGTTGTGAGTATGAATATAGAATTATTACCCGGTCATCAAAAATTATCTATATTCAACATGCGTGTCAGGCGGTAATAAAC
>JBIJDE010000073.1:0-14110 GCA_044344305.1 Armatimonadota bacterium | reverse complement strand
AACAATCAATATCTATTTCTGGCAGCAATCGCGAATACAAAGAACAAACTGACCCAACACAATACCTGAATCTATCATATAGATTTTTTGTCAGTTCAATATCAAATTCAATCGCTTCGCTTTCGGTGCAGTTATGCTGTTTTATATACTGTTTTATTCTTTTATTTTCAGTATCATAATAAATGTCAATATCAATTTGTTTTAATATCATTCAAGACTCCTCATTTCATAATTATCCGCATTCAATCTTTAGTGATTATATTCGCGGAAACATATTAAGATTACCATTTTCATTATATCAGGTCTTCCATATACACCAGTATATCTTTTTTTAGATGTTTTCTTTTTATCCTAATAGTTTTATCATCATCCCAAACTAATTCTCCCAAATTAATATTAAAAATGAATTCATGTGGTTTTTCAGAAAATACCAACTCTTTTCTAATTATCTCTTTTTTTTCGTTTCTCACAACAATATACGCGTTAAACGTAAAGGTCAGGTGTTCGCAAAATAATTCGGCTTTGTACCCGGTATTTATATTTAATGCTCTTTTTCCGTAAATGTAACTGTTATCATAATTATTCTTCACGACCATATCATGCGCGTAGTAAAATGGAGCACGATCCCAATTCTTTTTATATTCTAAAAAGTCATTTATCCCAGAATCAATCAACTCTAAAGTTTTCTTCTTTTTATCAAAATCTGATAACAAGAAAAAACTATTCAAATCTTTATACCATATCTGTATGTCATAAACGCCATCACCGACGAGTTTAGGTTTTCGTAATCTTTTATTAAAACTATGTAACTTATCGTAAGGAGAATGCTTAATATCTTCTGAATATTCCTGTATATCACCGGAAACACAATAAATTATAATTTTCCAGCAATCATCTTTTATATTTGGTAGAAATCGTTCATATAATGCGCAAGTTGATCTGACATAATACCTAAATTCACTTCTATATGATTTATCTACACTGTATTGAAACCTTGTAGATTCTATTTGAGTGCAATCATACATTTTTTTATATTGTTTTGTAACTATTTCTGATGCTTCGTAAAAAACATCTAAACTAATCTCTTTTAATACTGGCATATTATTCTCCAATCTTAAGGATGAGGTTGCTTATGATAATTCATTGTATTATCAGAAGCAAACAATTCTAAAGCATGTTGTTTTTCTAAATCCAATGCTTCTCTTCTGTTTGGAATATTATCTTTTATAATTCTTGACGCATATGTTTCAGGATCATCAGGGTTTCTATTAAATCTCCTAACTTGAGTTTCAGCTCTTTGAGATAAACCTTCATTAATTGGCCCTCCTGATATACCCGTCTTTACAACATCATCAGTATCAACATTATATATTTCATATAAATGCTGAGGTTTATTTGATAAAGCAGAATTACCATGTATTTTATCTATATTTTGAATATTTTCATTTGGATGAACCATCCCTTTAGTCACATCATCAATAGATTCATTCGCAGTCACATTCATACTGTTCATAGAACTCGGTTTATTTGTTCGTTTACGTAAACCTCTGCTTCTTACACCATCTATAGTTTGCCATGTATAATAACCAACCACTGCTGTACGATATCCTACGCACCAGTAAGACATCAAACTGCCATCAAACCGACCACATACATCACCAAGTGCACCTACTGAACCACCCATATTTATCTCATCAAATTGTTCAGGTGTGGTTGGAATCGGTTCAGTAAAACCATATAAAGCCGTAGAAGTAACAGCAATTGCGGTGCTACCAGCATCAGTCAATCCCAATGGGTCAACTGCATTTACCGGGTCACCACTACAATATGCATATAAATTCAATCCGCCAGCTAATCCTATCGGATCTGCTGTCAGCCAATGAGCAGCCAATGGATCATAATAACGGTAAGTGCAAAGAATCAATCCTGTCTCATGGTCGGTATAATAACCATTCTGTCCCTTATAGCCATATGGATCTGTGTTGTCGCCACCTGCAAGCAAATTGCCAAATGCATCATAGCGGTCTGCAGATTGCTTTTCCGAATTAGCATTCAACCGTAACGCAACATCACCTTGTGGGTCAAAGATATACCAGGTTTCTTTATTGCCAGCTATAACCGTCCTATTTAGCAAACCAGTTGGTCCCCATGTATGATAGCTGCTTATATCACCTGTGGCATCCAACTCACAAAGTAGAGTCGTGCCACTATAAATATAATATGTTCGTCCCTGGGCATTTTGTTTCCACGCACGTAATCCATCACTGCGATAACCGGCTGTCATTAATGGATTACCTGTTCCGATTTTATAAGAAACCATGTGATCCTGGGCATCATATTCTAAAATACTGTTGGAATTTTTATACTTTGTTGGATTACCATTTTCATCATATTCAAACAATGACTGACTTGCAGGGATTAATGCATTTGTCTGATCTGTAGACAACGAATAGCCATCCCACTGATAATTGTTGTTATAATGTCGATGGTTATCATTTCCAGAATAACCGGCTATCTCATGTGGTGAAGTTAGTATATTTCCTTGGTCATCAAATGAATAACTTCCAGATGCAGTGGTTCCTTCTTGTTGCGGTGTCCAACTTTCAGACTGTAGACGCTGCTTTGCATCATATGCAAAAGAGCGATTTCCGTTCATTGCCGGCTTGCCCCAGATATTAATATTGTATCCGGTAAGTCCATCAAAGTTGGGGTCATTATAGGTGAAGCCGCTATACCGGGTCAACAGATTGCCTTTCGGGTCTTTGCTTTCCTGTTTGCTTAGCCGGTCGAAACTATCATAATAATACCAGGTCTCCGCACGATTTCCCATCCGCTGACTTTTCAATGTTCTGTCAGGATTAAACTCCCAACTCGATTGTTTACCGGCGGGATTTTTAAGATTAATTAACCGACCATCTTTATCATAAGTATAACTAAAATCAAGCGTTGTTGATGGGGTGACTATTTGATTACTGGCAAGACTTCCATCTTGATTATAAGTATAATTTATAGTAGCACTGGCATTGCCTGTTAAATCAGTATAGGTAGTTGCAACAGATTTGGTATAACCAGCCAAGTCATAATTGTAAGTGCGAGTACCGGTATTATCTGTTACAGTTTGCACTTGTCCATCAGGATAATAAGTATAACTAACACTTGGAAAAGCTCTGTTATTAATAGTATCATAATAATCTATTGACTGAAGCTCTTTTTTGCCAGCCTGATCATAATTATAAGTTGTTCTAATACCGCGACTATCAGTAGAAGTAATTACGCGTCCTATTGAATCCCAATCAGTATTAACAATTTTCTGATTTGCCGGACCATCAATTTCAACTAAGTGTCCTGAAGAATCAAATGAGAAATTTGTAACTATCGGTGTTGCATTTCTACAGTCTTTAATTTTAATCAATCTGCCAATGCTATCATATACTTTTTCTACTTGAATACTACCATCAAGAAGTGTCTTGATGAGTTTTCCTTCACTATCATATTTGTTTTCATATTTATGAATACTTTTAAATCCAGGATCACCATTCCTATATTTAGAATTCTCAGATATATTCGGGAAGTTAATGGTATATTGTATGAATCCACCAATATAGGCATATTTATTATAAATAACTTGTTGCTTTTGAGTTACTGGATCCAACGGTTCAATAGTTAATATTAACTGATCAGCAATGTTATATTCCATCTCTGACCGTCGACCATCAGGATCAATATATACAATCACATTACCGCGTGAATCATAACGATAATGAGTCATACGATTATTTTCATCTGTAACTGTCAATGGATATGGGCTTGATACCGCAGGTTTATATGGACCTGGTGCTAACCCCAATGAATTATACTTATAATCAACATTGTAATTATAATCTCTTTTCAATGTACGATTACCACTTGTATCACTTGCAGGTTCTATTACTTCAACAATTCGACCATATTTCGGTCCACTCGGATACTTTTCAAAATCATATGTATATGTAGTAGTAACAAGTGCTTCGGTAGTTGCTCCTGGACGCAATGTGCTTACAGTTTTTATTAGCCCACTATTGTCATTAGTATATGTATACGCTTTCTGAGTAATACCATTTTTCTTAATTGATATTAATTTACTTAATGGACCTACACCATCATAAGTATAAGTAACATTACCATATGGGCCAGATATCGTTGATGGTTTCCCATCGTTATTATATGTAGTAACTACCGATTGTCCGTTACTATTCGTTATTGATGTTGGTCTATCAGCAAATATATTATTCTCATAATTAACAGCAGATCTCTTATTATTCATATCAATAGTGCCAGCATTGCGACCATAGATATCAAATAACTGCGTAAAATTACTTACTTGTTGATTTGTACTATTTAAAGTTTTTACGACAGTTGTATCATCTTGATAATTAAATGTAATTTTCGATCCTATCGAATCTTTTTGAGATATAACCTTTCCTTCAGAATCAAATGAAAAAGTTAATGTACTAATTTTTCCATTATCTGCCGGTGTAGGTTGTGATATAGTCGTTAGAAGTTGCTTCGCATCATACAGAGTATATGTATATTCCCAACGTGGAGATACCCAATCAAACTGCTCGTTGACTGATATCATCTTACTAACTTTCAATAATGAAACATCGTATCGATATCCTATTTTACGAAATGGCTTTCCGTCGGTATACTCGATTATTTCACTAATATAGTTATTAGCATTATAATTAAATTTCAATAAGTTTTTCCCAGTTTTTACATCTTCAATAAAAACTGGTGCATAATTATTACTTTGAGTACGCCCTGTAAATCTAACACTATTTCCATACTGATCTGTAATGGTCGATAAATAATATGCTTCTGCATCAATAGAAGGCTTAGTAAAAGTCATACTCACATGGTCTTCACCAGTCATTTTAATGCTATCCCATGTTGTTGTATTAGGTATACCTGTAATAACAAATGGTGAACCATCCTCTACTTCAAAATTAGCCGGATTAGCAGGATTTCCATTACCATCAACTTCAGGGAAAATTTCCTGTGAATAACCATTCGGATGACAAAGTATTAAGCTCCCCCAATCTTGCGCCGGTTCTTCTATACGATAATCAAAGTTGTGACTCCATCCTTTGGGCAATCCTGGAGAACTATAATCAGATTTAGCTAATACTGAAGAATATGTACGTGACAATGATATTTCAGGACCATTAGGATTATACACAACCAAATCAGGTTGTGGCGTGTGAGTTTCTTCTCCAGTTGCTAAATCAACCGGATCGCCAGCTTTGGTACGACTTCTATCCCATGAAGCATAAGTTGCAAAATATTTTCCGCGCGATGAACCCGCAAAATCAAGCAATTCATATAAATATTCTTGCATTGGGACATATGTCCAAAACCCATACCAATGCAATGGAATTGGTGAAGGTCCTGTTTCTATTTGATTATAATTTTCACAATCGTCAGGAATAACAACGAAATGAAATGAGCTACTATTATCACCAACTGGTGGAAGATGATGAGGATGTTCAGTGATGGTAACCTTAACATATGCGTTTTTAATTCTTCCACGATAATTTACATCATAAGAATGAAACCAACGATAATTTTCTGTTCCAAATAGTGTTTGCAGTGGATAATCTCTTCCACCCCAAATCTCTCGACTACCTATAGTAGGTGAACTTAAAAATCGCGAGGTATAGTCCGGGGGGTAAAATGAGGTATCTTTATGTAAATGAAAATCACCGCTATTACCAGCATCCACCATTCTACCATTAACATATAATGGTATAGATAACATATGGAAATATGAATTTGAAAACCACGAATTTGTATCATTAGAATTATCCCTAATACCAAGCCAAAACGGGATATTATTTAATTTACAATATTGAATCTTTTGAAGCGCAACTTGATTCAATGGCACATCAATAGTCTGATAACAATCTTTAAGATTTACATCTTTTGAAGCGATAGCAGGATATGAAATATTATCAAATGAATTTACAATTTCACCAAATGCTATGCCGCTAAGCAATAATAACCCTACTATCAATGACACATACTTAATAATATGATATTTAGTTATATTAATCATAAGAGATAACAATGAGAACAATAGCTCCTTTACTCGCAACATACAATTAACTCCACTATAAAATAATGCTCTGATTTGAGCTAACATGTTAAATATTACTACATTCATCTTATTGAGCCTCAACTATTTCACGAACGAAAATATCTTTCAGATTATTTTCATCATCATCGACTAAATTAGTTGCCAACGAAGCAAAGACCACTTCCCCACCATCACTGCTTATAGCCAAGTCATAGCTGTCATCATTTCCTTGTGTTTCACCATCTGATACACTTACAACAACTGTTGATCCTGCGTCTATATCACGAAGCATTACGTCACAGCTCTCATTGGTATCGGTAGTGATTAAATCGGTGGCATCAGAAGTGAAAGCAACTTTCAAACCGTCTGAACTTATTTTCGCTTCCCAACTTTGCTTATTTCCAGCTGAGCCAGTAGATGTAGCACTAACCAACACTGTAGTTGCTGTTCCGGTTGCCGGACGATTTCGCAAAAAGACATCAACAGCTTGATTATCGTCAGTTCCACCTACCAGATTTGTTGCTTCTGAGATAAAGGTTATCTTTCTACCATCTGCACTAATAGATGGTTTATAACTGTTCCCATTTCCAACAGTTGTATTCCCATTATTTATACTCATCAGTGATAATGTCCCTGATGTTATATCAGAAGTCCAATCATAACAATATACATCCTTGCAAGTGTTAGTATCTTCAGCAGCCAGGCTATTAGTAGTGACGAAAGCTATATGATATCCATCAGCACTGATAACCTGGTCTGTCACATTCTCGTAAACACGAGTAATGCTGTTATTTGTTGTATCATAGATAAATACATCGGTCGTGCCATTGGTATCATTTGGAATTAAGTTAGTTGCATCCGACAAAAAAGTAATATAATGCCCGTCAGCACTTATTGATGCACCCCAGCTATTACCATTTGCTTGTGAGCCGGTAGGACAGCCGGAATATGCGTGAGTTATCAATTTAGTTTCATGTGTAGTCCAATTTCGTGTAAAGATATTACTCATACCAGTAGTTACGGTTTGCGATGTTAAGTTAGTTGCTAATGAAGTAAATGCAATAAGTGAGCCGTCTGAAGTTAATGCGGCACCCCAGCTTTCTTCATTAGCCTCTACACCGGTAATACCGTCAACACAACTCACTCTTATCACATTTGCATTATCTCGCTCATACAGGAAAATATCAGAAACATTATTTTTGTCATCGTCATATACACCATCATTATTTTCATCTACAAGGTTCGTAGCATCTGAAATGAAAGCAACGTACTGGCCATTACCACTGATAGCTGAACCCCAGCTTGATTTATTTCCTTCAACAAAATTAGTCGCAACGCTAACACGACTGGTTATTCCGTTTATCTTAATATGAACAATAGCAATTGCTGTTTCATTTTGATCATCTTCAATGGTATAAGTAAACTCATCTGTACCGACGAAATCAGCATCAGGAACATATGTAACTATGCCATCTTCTAACGAAGCTGTACCATGAGATGCTGTTCCTATTTCGCTTATTGAAATAGGGTCACTCTCGGGATCACTATCGTTAGCAAGGACATTTATCGTTACTGCTAAACTGTTTTTCAGCATTGTGACATAATCATCCTTAGCAGTAAGGGTTGGAGTAACTGTTATGGTAACCGTAGCGATACCAGTATCTCTTCCATCACTAATACTATAAGTAAAGGTGTCAATGCCAGACCAGTTATGAGCAGGAGTATACTGAATCTCACCATCAACCATATCTACACTACCATGCGAAGGAGCATCGACAACTTGAATTATAGTTAATGTATCATCATCAGCGTCAGTATCATTCGCAAGCACTGGTATCATTACTGCAGTGTTTTGTAATGTTGTAGCGGTATCATCAATTGCAACTGGTGGTGTATTAGTAGAAGTCACGGTGATTGTTACTGAACCATAGGATGTATTTCCATTAGTATCGCTGACTTCATACGACAGTGTCTCAGTACCAGACCAATTAGTTGCTGGAGTATAAGAAATTTCACCAGCTACTACTGCAGCAGCACCATGAGCCGGTGTCTCAATCCAACTAATTGTAAGCGGGTAATCTTCTTCGGCATCAGTATCATTTGTTAATATGTGAACCGGCATGCAATTTTGACCCACCTTCGGCATTGAATTTTGACCCACCCTTGGCGTTTAGGTTTCTAAGTTGTTTCTTGTTTTTATTCTCCAACTTTCATTACCCGTTTCTATGATATCACAATGATGTGTGATTCGGTCAAGTAGCGCGGTGGTCATCTTATTATCACCAAAGACTTGCGGCCATTCACTGAAGGTTAAATTGGTGGTAACAAGCATCGAAGTGCGCTCGTAAAGTTTTGAAATTAAATGAAATAGAAGTTGTCCACCGCTCTTTGAAAATGGAAGATATCCCAGCTCATCTAACACAATAAGGTCATGACGAAGTAAGCTTTCAGCTAGTTTGCCACCCTTTCCAGCAAGTTTCTCCTGTTCCAGTTGATTAACCAAATCGACCACATTAAAGAACTTTCCGCGCTTGCCTTGTTGTACAAGATGACGTGAGATGGCTACAGCCAGATGAGTTTTTCCTGTACCAGTGCCCCCGATAAAAAGGATGTTATTGCGCGTCGATAGGAATGAACCTTCGTATAAAGAGCGTATCTGAGGTTCGTGTATCGGTGATGTTTTGAAATCAAAACTATCAAGGTCTTTCTCTACAGGAAAGTTAGCTAATCCAAGATGATAACGAATACTGCGTGTTGTACGTTCTGCCTGTTCCGCGCGCAATAGGTCAAGGATTAAGCGTTCAGGTGTATGACGCTGTTTAAGAGATGTGGCCAACATCTCATCAAAGACAGCGCGCATTCCTGATAAGCGAAGAGCGTCCATAGCGTCTAACAGTTCATTGCGCAGCATATTTTACTCCTTTGTTGAGAAGTGCATCATAACGATTACAATCTGCTACAGGCAAAATCTTCAGTTGTGGCAATCCTTCATTTGCATCTTTCTCGGATACATCTGGGTCATCGTGGAGACGGCAAAGGATATTCAATACTACATCACTGCTGGTGGCACCGATAGAGATTGCTTCATCACAGGCTACATCTACAGCCTCCAGGCCATATAGAGGAATCATATTGAGTATATTAACAAACTGCTTGTCACCATCAGGATAAGCGTTGAGTTTCTCCCGAATACTAGTGATGAACGGCGGCAATTCCCAATCATAAAAAGGCGCGCCATTTCGCAAGGCGCCAGGTTTACGCTTTAATACGGAAACATAGTGCCACGGGTTGTAACTAATCCGATCGCGGTCGAAGAAACGTTTGTGTTCACCTATCATACGGTCATCATCCATGATTACAACACGATCAGCATATGCCCGCAACATGACATTTTTGCCGGCAGTACTGGCATCAACGCTATACTTGTTAGAGTCATAAGCAACTAATGCGGTAGTTGATACCCTAACTGGACGTTCACGATATCCTTCGA
Organism: Armatimonadota bacterium; assembly: GCA_044344305.1. Lineage (GTDB taxonomy): Bacteria > Armatimonadota > Hebobacteria > CAIYQO01 > CAIYQO01 > JBAXQQ01. Next base: position 4,505 of record JBIJDE010000073.1, on the reverse strand, counting down.
AAGGTATTAAAGCTTCATGAAGATACTGCTTCTCATCAGCATACACTTCAGACACCGTACGTCCTTTGAAATCAGGATGTTCCTGGGTCGCCGCCATATGATCACATTGTCCCTGCAGCCATTCATTCAACTCAATAATATTCGCAAACTTCCGACGTGGTATAAAAAGGCGTTTCCGAACATATGCTACTTGATTTTCCACTTGTCCCTTTTCCCATCCTGATGCTGGTGTACAGGCAGTCGGTTCAAACAAATAATGAGAAGCAAGTTGCAAAAAACGGCAATTAAATACACGTCCTTTGCCTTGAAGTATCTTCGTCACCACTGTCTTTAAATTATCATAGATACCACGACGGCAACTGCCGCCAAAGAATGTAAAAGCTCGAATGTGAGAATCAAGTACCATCTCAAGGCTTTCACGCAGATAGGCTCTACAGAAAAACTTGCGGCTATGACAAAGTCTGAAATGAGCTATTTTCACTTGAATCAATTCCCCTGCGAGTTCAACGGTCTCATAACTCCAATCAAATTGATAAGCGTCTCCAGGTGAAAATCGCTGTGGAATAAAAGCCGTTACAGATTGACAGCTTTTATCACGACGCCATTTTTGAACATAACGTCTGACACTATCATAACTTCCATCAAACCCTTTTCGCTGCAATTCTTCATACATCGAAAACGCAGTACTTTGCAGTTTACGAGGCAAATCAGCTTCAGCGCTCAAACGTTCGGAAAGTTCGTTTACATAAGGGCCTAACTTTGGCAATGAGCCATTTGACCTTGCATAAGTAAACTTGGTAGAATCGCTTCGTAGCACCTTTTTAACCGTATTTCGGGAAAGGTTGAAATCACGGGCGATCTGGCGGATAGATTTCTTATCGCGATTAAAAGCGATACGAATTTTGCGGATTGTTTCCACGATTAGCATCTCCTTTTTTTGACTCCCCTAAATGTATTTTTAGTGAGAGTATAGAGTTGCCGAAGGTGGGTCAATTTTGAATGCCGATTACCCCCTAAAGTGGGTCAATTTTGCGTGCCGGTTCACAACGGATCGGCGGTACTTTTCGCTGTACCCAAATAACAGGCCTAAAATCGGCATTTATTTTCCTCTAATAAAAATTCTACTACGCCACGTATATATTCAAAAATTGTAATTTCTCTCTCAAATTAGGCTGTTTTAGACATTTTAAATGGAGAAAACTAATATTCGGCGGGGGAGACACAAAACGTGAAGCACACCTATAATCGTTGTTACCACAAGAATCATTGTTAGCGTGGCTCCCATTTTATGTGCATTTCCCCACACAGAAGCAAGAAGAATACCCATTGCTGTCATCATCAAAATGAGAATCGTGATACAAAAGAATGTTTTATGCAAAATAGACGGTACCGGTTTTCCCAAACTTATACGAGACATCACAACGTCGAAAAACGCTCCTCGTGGGCAAATATCGCACCAAGCCCGACCGCGAATAAATGCAATGCCAACCGCGAGACCCATCCAGAGAAAAATAATAAAGCCCAATAATGGATAGAACCATGCAATCCCAATCAACAATGGTAAAATTGTTAATAGAACTATCTTTAAACGTTGACGTCGTTGATAACGCTTTAATTCAGTTTCTGGTGTCATGATAACCATAGATTTCCTCAATTTATTTACATCTATATATGAAATATTATTTTAAAATATTCAGCATATTGAGGAACTTAAAAAAATCAAAGCTACATAATAAGATTCCAAAAATAAGTACGAACAAACTTATTTTATATGAATACAATCCCCACATTAATGAATTATCTTTTGTAATTGATAATTCATTAAGATCATTTGGTGTATACTTAAAGATGCACTTTACAGGAAGTTGAATAAAACGACTTCCTCCAGGAGAGACACACCAACCAGAAAAAAATGCTAAACAAATAAATGCTACAATGCTATTTATACCATATTTCCATATATTCACCTCAGTGAAGTTTTTATATGTACCTTCTGAAAGAAAATTATAATAATAATTAGAAGAACTACTAAAAACAAAACTTGTAGTAATTAATATCAAAGCTGGGATAATTTGGTTAGCAAGAATACCAAAATTTTTATGATACTTTTTTGTACAATAATAACATAGGAATACCCATACTGTGACTATCCCATAAACAAATAATGTCATAATACAACAATGATATTTGCTTAACAAGCCTACTTCAAAATTATACATTTCCACCCCTTAATTATTGTTCAATAAGAACATGATTAAACACAATTTTATATTAGCTTTCCGTCATACATAACGGTAGATATTTTTATATTTTACAATGAAAGGTATAAAGTAAAAGTTAAAATAAGATACTAATTTTATACATAATCATACAGCTATATTATAAACCACCAGAAATATCGCCTTCTTCTTCATTCCTTTTTCTTGTACAATAAGCTTCAGCATCTATACAACCCTGTCTATGAGCAGCTGATAACCCTCCGCATGTGTTAGATTGTACAATCCATGTTGGGACGAATATGACAGCATCAACTCCGAAACAATATATTCCCGCTAATACATTATATGCGGCTATTACACTACAAGCTATTGTCGTAGTAGTTGCACCGGCCATAACAGAACATCCAAAAACCGACAAGTCTCTATTACATTGAGTCACTATAGCTAAAGTTTGTTCATTGCATCTTCTTCTCATTTCTCCACAATCCCATCCTGTCATTGCATTCAATCCTGAAGGATCACTCTTATCTACAGGTCGATTACCAACATAAGTATAAAGATTTAGACCACCTTTAGTTCCTATAGGATCTCTATTTAACCATCTTCCAATCAAAGGGTTATAATATCTATAAGTACACAGTATAAGTCCGATTTCGCGATCTGTATAATACCCATATTGTGCATTATATCCATACGGATCAGTATTATCTTTCCCCGTGAATCTGTTCCCCCATGCATCATAAAGATCAGATGATGTCACGAAACCTTTATTATCTAAACGGTGAACTACGCTCCCTTGCAAGTCATACTGATACCACATATTGTTGCGTGAGAGTAGTCCTATTTTCCCCCAATTCATAACTGACATCACTTCTCCAGTAGCATCAAGTTCAACTACAAGTTTTTCGCCATCATAAAGGAAATAGACTCGTCCATTACTACCCTCTTTCCATGCTCTTAACCCATTACCATTATAACTGGCACTCATAAGCACAGTATTATTAACATCCCTAAATTCTGTAAGATGATTTTGGAAGTCGAAAGTAAGATGATTTCCCATGTAAAGCGTGGGATTACCGTTGCCATCATAATTATATCCAGACTTGGTGAGTTGGTTATTCTCGTTATAATTTGGATGACTGCTTCCTGCGAATAGTGTTGGATTACCTGCAGCATCAAAAGTGTAATCTTTTGTATACCCATTCAATCGAGTAGATGACTCATTAAGCAATTGATCTTTATTATCGGAGGTGTAGGTAGTGACACCATTGAAAATCGGCAAACCAGGTGTCATCATTAAGAATTGAGTAAGATTGCCTTTCGCATTATATCTTATATCACTAAAATCCGAAAGTATTTTTCCTTTCGGTGAATAGTTGGTAACTCTAATTTGGCGACCAATAACATCATAAGAGTAACTTGACCATGCTCGATTACATAGCGTTTGTCGTATTAATCGACCATTAGAATCATATAGCCATGATGTTCTTTTTCCTATAGGATTCTTAAACTCAGTCATCTGACCAGATTTATTATACTCATATGTAATTACTCCACTTCCTGTTGCAGTTGGAAGTGTCATCGTTTTACGACTTCCATCAGGATAGTAACTGTAGCTAATTGTCTTAGCTGTTAGTCCAGTGTATTGTGTTGTGACACTTGTAAGTATATTTACGCAACATCCATAATTATATGTCATTACCCCTGTAGAATCTTTCATTTCCGTTTTACGTCCGTAATTATCATAACGAAATTCTACATCTTTTGCTGGTATAACAGGATAATGAACCTTTGTTAACAATCCTTCTGCATCATTATATTCATATTGAGTGTGCACACCATTTCCATCTATTTGTTCAAGCGGACGTCCTGCAACGTCATAAGATATATTCCGTACTATATCCCCTTTGGGATATAGAATCTGTGTCACATTTCCAATCGCATCATACTGATATGAAGTAGTTTGATTGCGTCCATCAGTGAATGACAAGCGACGATACAAAGCATCATAGGTATAAGATACAACATCAACATCTCCGGAATGCCCGAGAAGTTCACCTTCTACACCATATATGGTATTCACTTGTTTTTCCAATATACCTTGTTCATTATAAAGTTTGTTGTTTATTTGCGGTCCATCAGGATAGATATAGGTGTTTACCTTTCGCAAATACCCTACCCCACCGAGAGTAATATCTGGTGTCCTTTCCTCTTCCAATTGGTCAGCAAGATTATATGACATCTCAGATGCATTTCCAAATGTATCAGTAACTCGTACGCGATTCC
>JBIJDE010000166.1:0-9237 GCA_044344305.1 Armatimonadota bacterium | reverse complement strand
CGATAATGGAAAACACTCCCTGATGGATCTATTACTGTTAGGGGTTGCTTTTTTGTAGTAACCTGCATGTAACTCCCATCTGAAGTATAATTATATGTCATCGTTAAGGCAGCAGCTGCATTGTTCCCAGGTTTCGTCAAGGTAAGTGTATTACCTAGTTCATCATAAGTTAAATTCGTGGTTACTGTTTCCCCCGTAGTAGAACCCGGTTTTGCTGAAGTTACAGCCTTAACTAATCCACTCGGTTCATAATAGGTATATGTCGTCGGAGTCAACGTCCCAATCTGCGACTTTATCAAACGTCCAAAGTAAAACGTTGAGTAATCATACCAATAGCGCGTTTTCGTTCCGCGAGGATTTGTTGTTTCAGTAACATTTCCCCTTTCATCATATACATATGTAGTCGCTTTGCCATCCTTTTCTACAATACGTGTTGGTTTATAAGGCTGAGCTTCATTTTCATATTCCTTCACGTTACTTTTATTGTTTGAGTCAGTAACTCCAGTGTTGCGCTTCTCGTTATAATTTTGCCCCCAAGACTGCACGACATTCCCTTGCGGATTTTTTACCTGTACTAATGTACTTCCGGTATTTTCTGTACCATAAGTATAAACCCGCTGATTACCATTGGCATCAATACGAGACGATACTTTCCCGGATGTCGAATCATAGTTAATTGTGGCAGTAGCTACTCCAGTTCCGGTTGGACTCGGTACCTTGATAGTATGCAACATCGGTTGATTGCTAAATGGTGTATACCCGAAGGTATAACGCATCGGTGGATTATCTGTGCCTAACGATGCAATCTGGCTGACCGTTTCAAGGCAATGCATCGTCAATCCGGTTGGAATACCGAATGTATATACAATTTTACGACTATAAGCATCTTGTATTTTTGATAATAAACCATTAGTATCATATATACAGGTAAGTAGAACTGTACCACGATCATTGGTAACTGTAGATAGACGTCGATTATCATCATACTGCAACACCAAGTATTTCCCAATATGGTTTGTGATCTTAGTCAGAACATACTCATCTGCATTCGCTGAACGTGGCGTGAACTCCCATATCGTTTGATCACGGAAAGTGAGCAGGATCTTTTCCCAGCGTCCAGATATTGTACCTGCTATACCTTTAGCAAAGTAATTCTCTCCTGGCGGCACGGTAAATGTATTTTCTTGTCCACCAACCGGGTTATGAGGAGTTAGAAACTCATTAGTTCCTTTAGGATAATGCAATACCATTGCACCCCATTGCCCAGGAGTATCAGCGGTAATCGTAGTGTCAAAATTATGCACCCATCCCGGAGATAATCCCGGTGATCCTTCACCTGTTTTAGCCTTACTGCTGAAATATGACCGGAGAAAGATAACTTTTTCACCGGTCGGATTGTAAATAGATAAATCCGGACCGGGCATATACGCCTCGGTACCAGTCGCAAGGTTAACCGGATCACCCCCGCTGGGACCAGGACTTACTGTGCTGGGAACTGCCAAAGAACCTGTTCCTGGCACGAAATTACCACAAGCGTTACATCCAGGCGCATCATACGGACATGGAGCACCCGGTGGAAGCGGGCCAGTAGTTGAAGGAGCTACTATTAGAGAATATGCAGTTTTAACTCCTCTTATTCCCCAACCATTTCTTACATAAACATAAATGTCATATACTCCTATTTTAACGTCAGTAAACTGACCAGTATATTCACCATATGTGCCAACCAACGGAACTTGACCACTTGCTACACAATTATTTGTCCCAGCTTGGCATAACTGAAAATATACTCCTTCTATCCAATATGGACTATATGAAGGGTTATAGGATACTCGTACCTTCACGGGAATAGTTGCCGGATAATAATATTTCTTTGACGACGGCGGCTCGATACCGGTAATCTGAATAGTATTGCACCAACAGAACCCTTGTCCGACTGTGATGATTAATAAAGCTAACAATGATAATACGCGCAAAAACGTAAAATTGCTAAAACTTTTCAATGATAATGACATTAGTATTTCTCCTTAAAAATATGGTTATGGCTCAGATAGCCACCATTACTTTTTTTTCTTCTCTGCTTGTATCAAAGCAGCTTTTTGCGCTGCATAGAGTTTCTTCGCCAATGCAATAGTTGCATCATCATATTGATAAAGAGTTTGAGTTCCTGTTGTATCGTCAGTCAACGAGATTACAAGACCTGTCTCAGAATCATAAGTTATTGTCGTAAATCCTGTCTCTAAAGGAATTTTCTTATCTTTATCATCCAGCTTCACACTATGAGCCTCTTTCATCAGTGGAGCGTCAGGTTCAGATGGCTTTGCTGCAACCTTTGGATTTTTTGTATCTTTTGTATCAGTATTATTCTCATCTGGATGCACATCAGCCGGCTGACGAACACCTGGTTCGGTGGTATCATGCTCTGGAAGTGCATCATGGGGATGAGGAAACTTGGTGACTTTACCATCAACATCAGTTATCTGCAATAAAACATAATGGGCATTATCGTAAACGTGGGTAATAACTTTTCTATCTTTCCCAAATACTGCTTTAATATCAAGAGGTTTTTTTGTCACTTTGATTTTCGAATAAACCATCCCTTTTGCTGTTACCCATCCATCATCTTTCTCTTGCTGAACTTGAGTGGGGACCTGAGCTTGTGGCAATGTTTTATCTGGCTCTGCAGTTGTTTGAGCTGCATCTCCCCAGGCAATATTAAACATCAATACTGAAGTTACAGTGACAACCATAACTCGAACTAAAGACCGGTAAACATCGCAAGAGTGTTTTACATTTAGGTTTAATACCATTTCTTTCTCCTTCTATGACGATAATACTGCCATATATACATTAAACTTTATACTACATGACAGAATTACAGATTAATTATTGTCGCAATGACAAAGGTATCCTTATTATTATTCGTATCACCTATTGTCATTATATTAATAATAGGAACAATTTTAACAACTATAGACAACTAAATAATTCTTCGCTATTATACAATTATCTCCTCTTTGTTTGTAATGTTTTAATAAAAATAACTTTATAATATGTTATTAATTAGCACATGCTTCATGATAGTTACAAATATCCATATTCAAGATAACAATCACTTTCTCTGTAATACAATTATATCATCTGACTGTGGCAATTCAATCCCTGCGACAACAGGAACACAAATGCAAGCATTAGGAAGTGTTTTTGTAACTTTCAATGCGCAGATTAGCCGACGATTTTCATTTATTATTTCATCTTTCTCATTAAGTTTTTGATTGACACGAAAACATTCAAATATATCTCCAAGTACGACACCTGTAGTATAACCGACATCAATTAATAGTGACTTATCTTGTGTAACTGTAAGCACTTGCCCGTTAATAGGCAGCACTGCTAATATCTTTTCAGCAATCTGCTCTGTTGCCATACGAGTAGCTCTACCCGTACGACTATATGGCCATAAATGACCAGCTGGATCTACAGTATCGCCGATTGCCAAGATATCTTCAACATTCTCTCCTGAAACGATAAAAGTGTTGAGAATCTTACCGACTTTAGCATCATATAAAGTCATTTTTAGAGTCGTTGATACTATTTTACCTTCTGCATCTTTACCAATTGAAGTTATAGTGCCATCAACAAGTAAGTCAACATCAATATCATTGGCTAAATTCGACATGGTAGCCATATCAAAAAGTTGTGTGATGTCAGATTTCTGCTTGATTAATGTTTGCTTAATCAGAGCTTCATTCAACACATGAATGATATTTGTTCTGGTTAACGCATTTTCAGTCAAGTTAGCAACAACTTGACCGAGAATAGCAGCTTCACGTGGCGTATAAGGTAATTTAGTATCAACAGTAAGCGGACGTATATACACATGCAAACGATCTCGGAATGCTGGTAGGACAGAATTTATTGAAACTTCCTCATGGTCACCATGGCCAAAGGCAACTATTGTTGTGACGGCAATCAGAGCAAACAGAAATATAACACTTATCATTCGATTCTGCGTGATTATCATAATAATATTTTATCTCCTTTAGCCAGTTACGATAGCCGGTGTGGCTACCTTAGAGAGTAAGCGAACAGCGCGAAGAACGTGGCTAATTTCATTTTCCGTTGTAAATCCTGATATACTAAACCGAATGGTCCCCTCTGGTGCAGTACCCATCGCCTGATGAATAAGCGGTGCACAATGCAGTCCAGTACGGCAAATAATATTAAACTCATCCATTAAGCGTTGTCCGGAATCTATGACTGAAAGCCCATCAAGACGAAAAGATACTACCGGTACATAACCTGCATCGATATAGTCATCATACAAAATAACACCAGGAATCTCACGCAGACCGCTACGAAGAGCTACAGATATATTATCAGCATGACGATTGAATGAAGCATTGTTTTGAATATGCCAACGAAGAGCAGCGGTCAATCCTGTTATAGCAGGAATGTTAGGAGTTCCAGCTTCTAATCGACTTGGCATCTCAACAGGATGGTAATATAAATCGCTCTGTTCTCCAGTGCCACCGACTATCAGCGGTTCAATTTCGATATCGGGAGCGACATAGAGTGCCCCAACGCCTGCAGGACCATGCAGTCCTTTATGACCTGGAAAAGCGATAATATCCGCATGAAGTTCTTTTGGTAATACCGGAATATGACCTATAGACTGCGAGGCATCCAGCATTGTTATGGCACCGAAAGTTTTAGCCTTTTGAAAAAGTGACGCAACATCATAAATGCGTCCGGTAACATTAGAGGCATGGGTAAAAACAACAAGTGCTGTGCGTTCAGTCAGTATACTGGCAAATTCATCAGAATCCAGTGCACCAGTACTATCAAGTCCAAGGGTGACAAGCTCAATATTTCGCCATTTCTGAAGATGACGTAGAGGACGTAATACAGCATTATGCTCAGCTACTGAAGTAATTATCCGAGCATCGGACGGAAGAGTAAGTCCAATGCCCCAAATGGCCAAATTAAGGGCTTGAGTTGCACCAGAAGTAAGAACAATTTGGCGAATATCTGTGATGTCAAGGTGGGTAGCCAACAATTCGCGACACTCTTGTACACGGGGTCCAAGTTCACAGCGGTTCTGATTAGTAACTGTACCACGAATGGCTGTATTAGGAAGTGACTGTAATACCTCGAGCATTGCGTTAGCTATCTCAGGAGCTTTAGGCCAGGAAGTGGCAGCGTTATTCAAGTAGAACACTTGTGGATGGTCATCTGAATGAGTTGGCTTCGTCAGCAATAAGGTTTCCTCAGATACTTTACTAATTTCGTGCTCTATAAAATTTGTAAATAGCTCATTGGGTTTATATTGTGAATCAAAAGATAACGCCTGATGCGGACAATTAACTACACATGAAGAGCATTTTATACAATCACCATCGAACAGAAATCCACTGGTACGATGTTCGAAAGGTGACAAATTCATTGGGCAATTAGTGCTGCACAGTCCGCATTCAGTGCAGCGTTTAACATCAATACATAAAACATGTTTCTCTCGTCCGATCCAACAGGCCATGCTGCCCATCGGACAGATAAAACACCAAGTACGAACGGTAAATGGTATCGCGAAAAGCACACCTATAATCGTTGTTACCAGAAGAATCATTGTTAGCGTGGCTCCCATTTTATGTGCATTTCCCCACACAGAAGCAAGAAGAATACCCATTGCTGACATCAGCAAGACGAGTATTACGATACGAAAAGATGTTTTACGCATAAAAGAAGGTACCGGTTTCCCCCAACTTATACGAGGCATCACGATGTCGAAGAACGCTCCTCGCGGACAAATATCGCACCAAGCCCGACCGCGAATAAATGCAATGCCAACCGCGAGACCCATCCAAAGAAAATAACAAAGCCCAGTAAGGGATAGAACCATGCGATCCCAATCAACAACGGTAAAATTGTTAATAATACTACCTTTATACGTTGACGTTTTTGATAACGTTTAATTTCGGTTTCTAGTAACATGATAACCATTGATTTCCTTCAGTTTATTTACATTTACACATAATCTGTATTATTATTAATATTTTTACATAAAACAGCGAATAATGCTGTAATCAAAATAGTGTTAAGATATTGCATCATTATTGAAAATCACATCAAATAGCCACAGATGATTTTTTGAAGTCGACACGACAACTCATTATCAATCACCTTATCTATGGTACTTCAGTCAACTTACCTACCATAAGTAGTATTATGATGTTAACTAACGTTATGATTAGAATTGGTAACCATGGAAATTTAACATTACGTTTAAATATATTAATTTTTGGATATAAAAAACCCATTTCAGGAAAACAAAAAACCATTGCTGTAAGAGATGATTCATTATCACTAAATAAATCTATTGATAATAATAGAGAAATAAAAATTGAATAAAGTATAGCTAACACAAAAATAATGATAGTCAATAATCTTACACCTAAAGGACGAACATAGATACCAATTCCGAAAAGAATCAATCCACTCGTAATTATGATCATTGCATCTTTTAGAAGAATAGTATATATTACTCCATCCTCTATCTTAAATATTAATGGGTTAATTAATAATACTATAATTAATACGTAAAATATAATTCGCCACTTATCAATTTCAGTAAGCATCTTAAACATCATCGTCTCCAATATACTAAAGTGTTATTCAGTATACATATTTCGACCTATTTCATATATTCAATACCAATAATTGCAGTTAATGCTTATAACTATACTAAATCAGACATATAACAAGCTTATCTCCAACTATTGGTATCTAATATTAACGTAGATTAAGAGTTAGATTTATATAGTAGTAAGACATCATAATCCTATTGCTTTGACAGCTTCTAACGCCTCTTTTCCAGCAGAACCCAAATATATAGATTTAATGACCGCGGCAAAAATCCCTGCTGTAACTAATTTAGCAAATCCTTCTCTAAGCATTTGATTACACGGTTGGAAAATTTTATTCTCATCTCGCCAAACTCTCATGTTATCATCAGCGTTACAATCGTCGATTTTTTTAAACCAATTAAACATCCAATCATCCTCTTTTCGAGCCTCTATCCTGCAATCAATACCATTTGATATTTGCATTAGACCAATTGCAGTAGTCCCACTAAGCATACCCCACCGGAATATAAGTAAAACAGGTACAAATTGTCCATTTTGATCCATGAGATTTACCGGACTATTATAACAATATGTATATAGATTAGCTCCTCCATCGTAACTAATAGGATCGCGGGTAATCCAAGTTCCGTGTGTTGGATCATAATATCGATGAGTACAAAGAATCAGACCCGTTTCTCGGTCAGTATAATATCCAAACTGTGCATTGTATCCATATGGACCATCATTTTCTTCTCCAACTAAACGATTCCCCCAGGCATCATAGAGATTAGTAGAGACTATATTCCCTTTAGCATTAAGACGATGTAACAAGTTCCTATGTAGGTCATACTGATACCAAATATCATTACGAGCAAGTAAACCAATTGAATCATCACCCCAAGTCATTATAGTCGTGACATTGCCCGCAGCATTAAATTCGGCAATGAGTTTTTTTCCATCATAGAGGAAATATTCGCGTCCATTATATCCCTCTTTCCATATCCTTAACCCTTTACCATTATATCCGGCACTCATAAGCAATGCATTATTAGCATCTCTAAATTCTGTAAGATGATTTTGGAAATCGAAAGTAAGATGATTTCCCATGTAAAGAGTAGGATTACCATTACCATCATAATTATAGCCGGTCTCCATAAGCTGGTTATTTACATTATAGTTAGAATGATTACTTCCCGCGAATATTGTTAAATTTCCTGCTGCATCAAAAGCATAATCTCTTGTATATCCATTCAATCGAGTAGATGACTCATTGAGCAATTGATCTTTATTATCATAGGTGTAAGTAGTGACACCATTGAAAATCGGCAAACCAGGTGTCGTCATTTGGAATTGAGTAAGATTTGCTTTCGCATTATATCTTATATCACTAAAATCCGAAAGTACTTTCCCTTTCGGCGAATAGTGAATAACCCTAGTTTTACGACCAATAACATCATAGTTATAACTTGTCCATGACCGATTGCCAAGTGTCTGACGAATTAATCGTCCATTAGAATCATATAACCATGATGTTATTTTCCCGAAAGGGTTCTTTGATGAGATCATTTGACTTGATTTATTATACTCATAAACAAACATCCCGGTTCCTGTTGCAGTTGGAATAGTCATTGACTTACGACTACCATCAGGATAATAATTATAACTAATTGTCTTTGGTGTCAATCCTGTGTATTGTGTAGTGACACTTATAATCATACCATTACAACTCCCAAAATTATATGTTGTTACTCCCGTAGGATCCGTCATTTGTGTTTTACGCCCATAATTATCATAATTATACTGTATATCCATAGTAGGTGAAGAAGGATAATGAATCTTTGTCAACAATCCTTCTGAATCGTTATATTCGTATTGTATATGCACACTATTGCCATCTATTCGTTCAATCAGACGTCCTTCTATATCATAAGATGAGTATTGTATCCCGCCCCCTGGATACTGAATTTGTGTTAAATTTCCTACCGAATTATAGCGATATAATGTGGTCTGGTTACGACCATCAGTGAGTGATACGCGACGATACAATGCATCATAAGTATAAGATACAATATCAGTATCCCCAGATTGCCCAAGAAGTTCACCTTCTACACCATATATTGTATTTTCTTGCTTTGCCAGAATACCTTGCTCATCATAAAGATAAGTATGTATTTGCGGACCACCAAGATAGCCGTAAGTATATACCTTCCGCAAATACCCTACCCCACCAGGAGTAATCTCTGGTGTTCTCTCTTCTTCCAATAGATCAGCGAGATTAAATGAGAGTTCGGTTGCATTTTCAAACGTATCAGTGACTCTCACATTATTCCCACGTGCATCATAACGAAAACGAACTACTTTCCCAGATGAATCAGTTATGGTAATGGGTTGCTTTATTGCAGTAACTTTTGTGTAACTCCCATCTGTTGTATAATTATATGTTGTCGTTAAGGTTGCCGCAGCATTGTTACCAGGCTTCGTTACCGTAATAGTATTTCCAATTTCGTCATAAGTATAGCTTGTAGTAACAGCTTCCCCCGTAGTAGAACCCGGTTTTGCTGAAGTTACAGCCTTAACTAATCCACTCGGTTCATAATAGGTATATGTCGTCGGA
>JBIJDE010000020.1:0-23421 GCA_044344305.1 Armatimonadota bacterium | reverse complement strand
CTCCGTGTCTCCTCTGTGCATCTCTGTGTAACTAATGCAAACTTGATACCATAATACAACTAACAGCATGAAAGTGCTATAGTTCCTTTTTTTTCCATGATACTTTATGTCAGTATAGTGCAGTATTTTGACAATTCACTGCTTTTATGCGTTAATAAGGACACAAAAATGGCATTAAAAATAGCAATATCTGGTAAGGGTGGTGTAGGCAAATCTACGTTGGCGGGAACGTTGGCGCGGCTATTTGCCATTGATGGTAATAAGGTGCTGGCTATCGATGCCGACCCTGACGCAAACCTGGCATCTGCGGTGGGGCTTACCGTTGAAGAACGTGATTTGCTGCACACTATCGCCGAAGAACGCAAGTTGATAGAAGAGCGCACCGGCGCAAAGGTTAGTGAAGTCGGTCAGATATTTTCTCTGAACCCCGACGTCACCGGAATTGCCGAGAAATATGCCGTACGTCATGCCGGTGTTGATGTAATAATAATTGGTTCAGCACAAAAAGCCGGCGGCGGTTGTGCCTGTCCGGAAAGCGTATTGCTGAAATCACTGGTGCGCTATCTGGTGCTGAAACGCGACGAAGTGGTAATTCTGGATATGGAAGCCGGTATTGAACATCTGGGACGTGGAACAGCCATGGGCGTCGATATCATGATTGCGGTGGTAGAACCGGGCAAACGCAGCGTGGAAACCGCTCACCGCGTGAAAGAGATGGGAAGTTCGCTGGGTATAAGCAACATCGCCTTCGTTTTAAATAAATCCACCTCACCCGATGAAGACCTTGAATGGATTCAGTCGGAATTTGGCAAAGATTCCGTTCTGGGAGTAATTCCATTTGACAAACGCATAGCAGGCGCCGACCGCAAAGGCTGCGCATTGATTGACCTTGGCGACGATGAACTGTTAACGCCGTTCCGCGCCATATATGACAAAATTAACGCACAAAATAAATCTTAACTTGAGGAGTCTACCATGAGTTTAACACCGAAATGTACCGCAACTGCTATTGGCAGTCTGCCGCATGCAAAACCTGAAGACGCCGTTCGCGTCGTGCTGGAAAATATACCTGACGCGCCAATCTGGCCGCAATTGCCTGCATTAGGCATGAACGAACAGATGGAGATGCAGTACTCTGAGGGTATTCCCCGCGTAGTAATTGATCGTGAAAAAGAGCGCATGTATATTGATACCACCGGTGATTATTACGGTGAACTGGGTACATTTTACGAGAACTTCATGGGAGAAAATATGGACTATTTCCAGATTACTCCCACTTTTTCAAAAGGTTTTTACGCCATGGAATCAGCCTTGCAGGCATCCGGTGTAAAACGTCCGTATGTTAAGGTACAGACAACCGGACCTATCAGTTTCGGTCTGACCATTGTAGATGAAAACAAACGCGCCATCTATTATAACGAAGAGTTCGTTGACATCGTTGTAAAAGCATTATCAATGAAATGCCGTTGGCAGATTGAAAGATACAAACAGTTTGCTGATAATATCATTTGTTTCATCGATGAACCAATTCTCTCCGCGTTCGGTTCATCCACCTACGTCAGCGTATCCCGTGATGATGTCGTCGCAAAGCTCAACGAAGTTGTTGAAGTCGTTCACGCTGCCGGTGGAATCGCCGGTGTTCATTGCTGCGGCAATACCGAATGGTCTATCCTTATTGATGCCGGCGTTGATTTGGTAAACTTCGATGCGTTCGACTTTGGCGATACTGTTGCACTGTACCCACAAGCAATGAAAGCTCACCTGGAAGCAGGCAAAGGTCTGGCATGGGGAGTTATTCCTACCAGTAGTTCCAAAATTCAGAGTTCAACAGTTGAATCACTGGTTGCGAAGTTTGATGCCGGTGTAGACAACCTGGCAAAAGCATCTGGCGTTGACCGCGACCAGATTATCAACCAGGCAATGATTACCCCGTCATGCGGAACAGGATCATTACCAGTAGCAGACGCGGAACTGGTATTCAAAATGCTGGGACAGACAAGTAAGGCATTGCAACAGCGAATTAAATAAAGTGGATTAGGTGTTAGGGTCTTAGGTATTAAGGTCATCAGTTTTCAGTTTGAAATTATGACTTTTTTTGTTCGGATTTGATTGCTAACTGACTAATAACCTAACACCTAAAATAAAATCAGGTAATTTTAAATAAATGAGCGTAACAATAGCGATAACAGGTAAGGGCGGGGTGGGGAAAACTACTATTTCCTCACTTATCATCCAATGGCTGGTGAACTCGAAAGAGACACCGGTGCTGGCGGTTGATGCCGACTCTAATTCCAACCTTAACGAAGCGTTGGGAGTTGAATACGAAGCGACTGTAGGCGGTATTCGCGAGAACGCCAAGAAAATCGCCAAGGAACTGACCGGGGTGGCAAAAAACGAGTTCCTCGACCTGCGGGTTCAGGAAGCCCTGGTAGAACAAGACGGATACGACCTGATCATTATGGGTCGTCCAGAAGGTCCGGGTTGTTATTGCTACGCGAACAACGTATTGCGTGATGTAATTCAGCGACTGGCCAGCAATTATAAACACCTGGTGATTGATAACGAAGCTGGTCTGGAAAATCTTTCCCGCCGCACTGTTATTGCCGTTGATTACCTGATAATAGTTTCCGACTGTTCAGTACGCGGTGTCCGTACCGCCGGACGCATCGCGGAACTGGCAAATGAAATGGGAACCCCGGTAAAGCATCGCGGATTGATAATCAACCGCGCTCCCAACGGCATATTGCCGGAAGGCGTAAAAGCAGAAGCCGCGGCAACCGGCCTGGAATTATTCGCAATCATACCATTCGATGACAACGTAGCCGAAATGGACGGCGGCGGAGAAGCAATCGGCTCGATACCGCAAGACTCCCAAGCGCGACAAGTCATTGGCACTTTGATGACAAGGTTACTTAAGTGAAAATTAACATGGATTGGCAGGATAAATTTAATCCTGTTAATCTTGTTAATCCTGTCTAAAATATATCGAGTACAAAATTTGCAATTTGCAATTTGCAATTTGCAATTTGCCATTTGCAATTCAAAAGGGCGGTCTCTTATGTCTGAAGAAAAAGTTGTAGTTCCCGGTGGGAACGTTTCGCAGGATTCGGCTACTAATAAAATGGTCGATTTCGCAAAATTAGAAGGTATTGAAACGGTATTTGACCGTTTTAAAGCTCAGCAGCCGCAATGCAAATTCGGCACTACCGGCGTTTGTTGCCGTTTGTGCCACATGGGTCCTTGTCGAATAACCGCCAAGGCGAAACATGGTATTTGCGGGGCAGATGCTGACACTATAGTTGCCCGTAACCTGCTGCGAGAAATCGCTGCTGGTACGGCAGCCCACTCTGACCATGGTCGCCATTTAGTTAAAACTCTGCGAATGGTTGCGCGTGGTAAAGGTGGTTCTTATAAAATTACCGACTCTCATCGATTGCGCGAAGTTGCAAAAGCTTTTGAAATAGCAGTAGATGACCGCGATGATTTAGCAATTGCTGATGATTTGGCGACTTTCTTTTTCACTCAGTTTGCCTGGGGAGAAGAGCCGAATGCAACCCTGAAAATGGCACCGGAAAAACGCCAACAGGTATGGGAGAAGTTAGATATTCAACCTCATGGCATTGACTCGTCAGTTGTTGAAATTATGCATCGTACCACCATGGGTGTTGACCATGATTACAAACACTTGATTATGGGTGGTTTAAAATGCAGTATCGCTGACGGTTGGGTTGGATCAATCATTGCCACTGCATGTTCTGACATATTATTCGGCACCCCGAAACCGTTGCGCAGTACCGTTAACCTGGGAGTAATCAAGGCAGAAAAAGTGAACATCATCGTTCATGGTCATGAACCGACACTTTCAGAAATGCTGGCGGTTGCATCGTTGGATGAAGAACTGCTTGCTTACGCTAAAGAAAAAGGCGCCACCGGCATTAATATTGCTGGTATCTGCTGTACCGCTAACGAAGTTCTGATGCGCCATGGCTTGCCCATCGCCGGAAACTTCCTGCAACAGGAACTCGCCATTGTAACCGGTGCTGTCGAAGTAATGGTTGTTGATGTTCAATGCGTCATGCCTTCACTTGCCGAAGTGATGAAATGCTACCACACCAGACTCATCAGCACTTCCGAAATCGCGCAAACCTTCAATGCTGAGCAGATTACCTTTGACGCTAAAGAAGGTTACGAGCATGCCTGCCATATCATCCGTGAAGCCATTGATAACTTTGCTAAGCGCGATAAAGGTCGGGTACATATCCCCAATGAATCGATGGACCTGGTTGCCGGTTTCTCTAACGAAACAATCTTTAATATGTTGGGCGGACGATTCCGCAGCACTTTCCGCCCGTTGAATGACGCTATTATCGACGGTCGTATCCGTGGCGTTGTCGGTATCGTTGGCTGCAATAACCCGAAGAGCAGCGCAGATGAAGCCCATATTAAATTAACCCGCGAATTGATAAAGAATAACATCCTGGTATTGCAAACTGGTTGCGCGGCAATCGCCTGTGCAAAAGCTGGATTACTGGTTCCTGAAGCGGCATTAGAGTTCGCCGGAGACACCTTGCGCGAAGTCTGCGAAGCCGTAGGTATTCCGCCGGTACTGCACATGGGGTCATGCGTAGACAATAGCCGTATCCTGCTGGCAGCGACCAATGTTCTGCTGGAAGGCGGACTGGGCACTGACCTGTGCGACTTGCCGGTAGCTGGCGCAGCACCGGAATGGATGAGCGAGAAAGCCGTTGCAATCGGTCATTACTTCGTCGCCAGCGGTATGCACGTTGTACTGGGACATCCTTTGTATATCGACGGCAGCGAGAATGTTAGAAATCTGATGTATAATGATATGGAAGAATTAACCGGCGGTAAATTTACCTACGAACCAGACCCGATAAAAGCAGCCCAGGTAATAATCGACCATATCGAAGGCAAACGCGACGCGCTGGGTATTAACGCTAAGAAAGAAAGAAAATTGTACGATATGAAAGAGCGGAGGGAATTACAATGAGTAAGTTAATCGCATCTTCTGCGATTAAAGGTGCGCATAAAGTAGTCAAAGATGCCGAAGAGATGGTGGCGAAAGCTATCGCTGAAAAAGGCATTGACTGTGTTGTGGGTTTTCCGAATACCACTTATTACCTGCCGGTGATTTATTCATTGCTGGGTAAAAAGGTGGAGACTTTGGCCGATATGGAATGGGTATTGAATGAATGCCGTGGTTTACTTCCACCGGTTCCTTCAGAAGGTACCTGGCTTCCATATTTGGGCGGAACCCTCGACAGCGGTATGGCTACCCTGTTTGCCTTTGAAATAATCGAAGCATGCAAATACTTAATCGGTCCTAATCCCGTTGATGGTATCTGGCTGGGTGCTGCCGGTGACGTAATTATCCGCGAACGCGGCATCGAGTTCGTCGATGGCTCCGCTCCCGGTTTTGCCGCCGTTGTCGGCGCTGCCAAGGACAAAGAGACTGCCGTTAAAATCGCCCGCGAATTGCAGGAGAAAAACCTGTATATCTTCATGGCTGGCAACGATAATGGCGTTTCATTTGCTGAACAGTTGGAAGAAGCCGGCGTTGAATTAGGCTGGGATACCCGCCTGGTTCCTTTTGGCAAAGATATCTCCGCCGCTATTTACGCGCTGGGATTTGCTAATCGCGCCGCGTTGTCATTCGGCGGTGTAAAACCTGGCGACTACGCAGCCAACCTGAAATACAACAAAAACCGTATCTTTGCATTCGTAATGGCAATGGGCGAAGTCAGCGAAATTGACTACGCCGCCGCCGCCGGTGCGATATCTTACGGTTTCCCCACTATCGCTCATACCGACATCCCACAGATTCTGCCCACCGGTATCTGTACATACGAACACGTCGTCAGCAGTGTACCGTATGACAAAATGGTTGAGAAATCGCTGGAAGTGCGCGGCTGCAAAATTAAAATCACCAAGGTGCCGATTCCAGTATCTTACGGCGCGGCTTTTGAAGGCGAACGCATCCGCAAAGAACAGACTCATGTCGAGTTTGGCGGTAATAAAACCCACGCTTTTGAATATGTCACCACTCGTGAAATAGCTGAAATTGAAGATGGCAAAATCACCGTTGTCGGCCCGGATGTTGATGATGTTCAACCCGGTGCGGCATTGCCATTGGCAATCTGGGTAGAGGTAGGCGGACGCAAAATGCAGTCCGACTTCGAACCGATTCTGGAACGCCAGATTCACCATTTAATCAACGGCGCCGAAGGCGTCTGGCACATGGGACAGCGCGACATCATTTGGATGCGCATCAGCAAAGCCGCGAAAGAAAAAGGTTTCACCATTAAACATTTCGGCGAAATCCTTCACGCGAAACTGCTGAACGATTACCCGGCGATTGTTGATAAAGTTCAAATCACTTTCTTTACAGATAAAGCAGAAGTTGAAACCCGATTGGCGGAAGCGCGCCGCGTGTACCGCGAACGCAACCTGCGCCTGGAATCAATGACCGATGAAAGCGTCGATACTTTCTATTCCTGTCTGTTATGCCAGAGCTTCGCTCCTAACCACGTTTGTGTTATCACACCTGAAAGATTAGGCTTATGCGGCGCATACAACTGGCTGGATGGTAAAGCAGCGTATGAAATTGACCCGACCGGACCTAACCAGCCGCTAACCAAGGGCGAATGCATCGACCCGGTTCGCGGACAGTGGGCAGATATTAACGAGTACGTTTTCGTTAATTCAAAACAGTCAATTGAACGTTTCAATGCTTATTCAATGCTGGAATACCCCATGACCAGTTGCGGTTGTTTTGAAGCCATCGTGGCTCTGTTGCCGGAATGCAACGGCGTCATGATTGTCAACCGCGAATATCCGGGTGAAACCCCTGCCGGTATGAAGTTCTCTTCACTGGCTGGAAGCACCGGCGGCGGCCAACAGACACCTGGTTTCATCGGTGTCGGCAAGGCATACATCACCAGTAAAAAGTTCATCAGTGCTGAAGGCGGACACCAACGCATAGTTTGGATGCCGAAAGAACTGAAAGAAACCTTGAAAGAAGACCTGGAACTCATCGGAAAACGTTTAGGAATTGAAAATTATGCTGATTTAATTGCTGACGAAACCATCGGCACCGATTCTGCATCAATTTCTGAATATATGAAAAAGGTTAACCATCCAGCATTATCAATGTGGGATGTCACCAGTCCGTCACCGGAAGCCGCCGCGATAGATGCCGCCGCAGGTATTGCTCAATCAGTAGTGGAAGCACCTGTTGTCGCTGCAGCACCTGCCGTAAAAGTTGAAGCACCCGCGCCTAAGCCGGTTGAACCAGTTGTAGCTGCACCAGCACCTGCGCCTGCTCCGGTTGCAGTTCCTGCACCAGTCGCGGTAACCCCTGCACCTGCAGTTGCTATTCCGCAACAGGCAGACGGTTTGGGCTATGTAATATCAGTATTAGACAGAGTACGCAATGCGTCATTACCGCAACCCGGCAATACACCGGAACAGCAAATGGCAGCCTTGCAGGTATCAACCGCAGTTAATCTGCTTACCGCTGGCGCGAATATGCTGCTGATGTATTCTGGCGCGATGGGATTAATACCCGGAGCACCGGTTGCACAAGCTGTACAAACGGCCCCGGCAGTATCAATTGCACCAGCAGTTGCTGAGGCAGTAACCGCACCGGTTGTCGAACAAGCAACCGCGGTAAATGCCCATGTATTTACCAAAACCTGGGAAACCGCACCACCGGCGAAGGTAAGAGAAATTACTTCTGCAAAGATTGAAGCACCAACATCCATTAAATTACCAGCAGAATCGACTGCGCTTGCAGTTCGTAACGTCGTTTTAGGTGGATCCGGCACCCGTACATCATCGCTCACACTTGGTGGATCCGCAGTATTGCCGTTCCGACATTATGAAGGAAACACCGGCAACATACCTGCCATCGCGATGGAAGTATTCGATTTTCTACCGCGAAATTATCCGCAGTCTCTGCGCGATGCTTATGGTGATATGGTAAATAACCCGGTTGCCATGGCGAAATATTGCGTTGATGAATTAGGCGCACAGGCGATAAGCGTACGGTTGGATGGTACTCATCCTGATAATAATAATAGTTCACCTGAGGAAGCATGCAATTTTATTAAAGATGTGCTGGCTGCGGTAGGTGTGCCTATTATTGTAACCGGATGCAACAATTTCGAGAAAAACAATACTGTCATGAAACAGGTTGCCAGCGCATTTGCTGGAGAGAATCTGCTATTGAACTGGGTTGAAACTGATAACTACAAAACAATCGCCGCCGCCGCTATGGCTTATAACCATTGCATAGTTACCCAAACCCCGATTGACGTTAATATGGCGAAACAGTTGAATATTCTTACTACTAATATGGGAATCTCACCTGAGAAGATAGTCATCGACCCACTCACCGGCGCATTGGGTTACGGGTTGGAATATACCTATTCAGTAATGGAACGTATTCGCACCGCGGCGTTCACCGGAGATACCATGTTGGCTATGCCGATGCTGATAACCCCCGGTTATGAAGTTGCCAAGACCAAAGAAAGCAAAGCACCGCAGAAAGACTTTAAATTATGGGGTCCAGAAAGCGAACGCGGCGCGCTATTAGAAATCGCAACCGCTATGAGCTTGCTCAATGCCGGCGCAGATTTGCTGGTCATGTATCACCCAACCGCAGCGAAAACTGTTAAACGCAAAATCGCTGAAATGAATAAAGTAGATTAAGGGAGCAGGAAAATGGCATTAACCGGCCTTGATATTTTTAAATTGTTGCCAAAAACTAACTGTGGCGAATGTGGCGTGCCGACTTGTATGGCATTTGCTATGAAGCTGGCGGCGAAAAACGCTGAATTATCCGCCTGCCCTTATGCTTCTGAAGCTGCGATAGATAAAATTGGCGCAGCAAGCAAACCTCCAATCCGTCTGGTTAAAATTGGCCCGGCAGATATGGAAGTGCAGGTTGGCAACGAAACAGTAATGTTCCGTCACGACAAAACCTTTGTACATCCCACCGCGATGTGCGTAGCGTTTTCCGACTTACAGAATACCGGCGATATATCGCACCTTACCGCGGAACTCCGCGAATATTGCCTGGAGCGCGTCGGCGAAGAGTTGCGTATTGAATTGGCTCTGGTAGATAACTACAGCGGCGATGTTGACCCATTTGTTGCCACCGTGAAAGCGGTAGCAACCGGCACTGGCCGTGGAATCATCCTTAAAAGCACCAATACCGCAGCTATCGAAGCTGCTCTGCAGGCATTGCCGGGTCAGCGTCCACTGATTCATGCCGCCACCGCAGAGAATGCTGATGAGTTGGCCGCGCTGGCGTTGAAATATAACGCACCGCTGGTCGCGTCCGCGCCGACCATTGACGCATTAGCAGTATTAACCGCCAAGCTGAAATCATTAGGCGTGCAAGATATCGTGTTGGATTTATCCGCCGATAATCCGGCAGCAGCGGTACAGTTGAATACCATCGCTCGTAAAGCCGCGTTAAGAAACGCATTTGAACCAATGGGGTATCCGGTAATTAACTTTATCACCGATCGCGACCTGCCCGACCTGGTGGCAGATGCAACTACTTTGATGTGTAAATACGCATCAATTCTGGTTATCGATTCCATGGCATTTCAGGCACTGCTGCCTATTATGATGCTGCGCCAGAATATATATACCGACCCGCAGAAACC
This sequence comes from Armatimonadota bacterium, assembly GCA_044344305.1. Lineage (GTDB taxonomy): Bacteria > Armatimonadota > Hebobacteria > CAIYQO01 > CAIYQO01 > JBAXQQ01. The sequence goes on along the minus strand of JBIJDE010000020.1, from coordinate 13,723 downwards.
GATTCAGGTAGAGCCGAAAATATATCCGATTGGCGAACCTGACGAGAATTCACCGGTACTGGTAACCACTAACTTCTCATTGACGTACTTCATAGTATCCGGTGAAATCGAGAACTCCGGCGTGTCATCTCACCTGATTATCGTAGAATGCGAAGGCATGAGCGTACTCACCGGTTGGGCGGCAGGCAAGTTCACCGGCGAAAAGATTGCCCAGTTCATCAAATCAACCGGCATCGAAGAAAAAGTGAAAACCCGCAAGATTATTATACCCGGCTACGTCGCCCAGATCAGTGGCGAGTTGGAAGAAAACTTAAAGGGATGGGAAATAGTTGTAGGCCCGCAAGAAGCCTCCGACCTGGCACCGTTCCTGAAAATTCATGCGGCGAAAGGGTAGATGAAGAGAGAAGAGAGAAGAGAGAAGAGAGAAAATTTCTTTTCTTGTCACCTCTTTTAAAATCGTAGAGACGCAAAATCTTGCGTCTCTACAAATGAAAAATAAATATGTAATATAAAAAAACTCCCCTCCTTGCCAAGGAGGGGGCAGGGGGTGGTCTGGATTACCAATAAAGCCACCATTTCTGCGATTAACAGGTAAACATAATTAATGCCAATTGTACGATTTTTACCATCTAATATTGATGTTGATATGCCGGTGGGGACGCTGATATCTGACGCTGCTATTAAGGCGGGGTTAGAGGATTTTCATCTCCCCTGCGGTGGTAAAGGTACTTGCGGTCAATGCCTGGTGGAAATTATTGATGGTCATCCCGAAACGGTAGGGCATTCGCACTTGGAAGATGCTCTGGCTGTAAAAGGGATGGTGATGGCGTGCCGAACAAAGATTTGTGAAGACACTATTGTGCGCCTGAAAAAGAAACATGATGATTCCATGCGGGTAGTGGGAAATACTCACCTGCTGATTCGTGATGATTTGCTACCGGACAGCGACAATTTATCACCGACTTATTCAATTGTTCATCTACAGGTTCCCCCCGCAACTATTGAAGAACATTACAGTGATTGGCAGCGGTTGTCGTACCAGTTGGCAAGCAGCAAACCTGTAACTACTAACGCCGTGGTACTACGCCAGTTGGCAGAATCTTTGCGTGCTGACGGTGGCAAGGTAACTATAACCACCAATGATGAAGACGCTGAATTACGTGTGATGTCTATCCAACCCGGACACGTTGCCGGCATTGCTTATGGCATCGCGATAGATATAGGCACCACCACCTGCGCGGCACAATTAGTCAATCTTACTGATGGTCGTGTTTTGGCGAGTGCCACATCATACAATGAACAAATCAGCCGCGGGGCAGATGTTATCAGTCGTATCGATTATGCCCGCACCCTGGAACGTCAGATTGAATTGCGTGACCTGGTGCTGGACTCACTGAATGCGCTGATAATAAAACTATGCACCTCGACTGGCGTTGATTCTGACGATGTGAAAGCCGCCTTCATTGCCGGCAATACCACGATGATTCACCTGCTCTTGGCACTACCGCCGCGATATATCCGCGAGAGTCCGTATGTGCCAACAGTTAATACTGTGCCGACCCTTACCGCGTCAGAAGTTGGACTGGAAATATATGACCTGGCAACAGTAAATTGCGCGCCGGGTGTGGGCAGTTATGTCGGCGGTGATATCACTGCTGGCCTGCTTTGCACCGAATTAACCACCAATCATGAAGATGTATTTTTATACCTGGACATCGGAACAAATGGTGAAATAGTGCTGGGAAATGCTGACTGGATGGTTACCTGCGCGTGTTCCGCCGGTCCGGCTTTTGAAGGCTCGGGGATAAAATGCGGCATGCGCGCCACCGATGGTGCTATAGAATATTTTGACATTTCAGATAACGGTGCCACCATGAAATACGATGTGTTGGGCGACGGAAAACCTGCCGGCGTTTGCGGTTCCGGCTTGATATCGTTATTGGGCGAGATGTTTGTCCGCGGTGTAGTCGACCAGATGGGACGATTCAATACCGAATTACCTACTGGAAGGTTTATTAAAACCGATCACGGCAAGGCATATCTTCTGGTAGCTGCTACAGATACCGAAAGCGGAAAAGACCTGTATATCACCGAGGCGGATATTGAGAATCTAATGCGAACTAAAGCGGCGATTTACGCCGCCTGCGCGCTGATTCTCGATAATGTTGGTCTTGATTGGTCGGCAATCAAGCAGGTATACATCGCCGGCGGATTTGGCCGCTATATACATATCGATGATGCCGTTTTAATAGGATTGTTGCCGGATTTAGACCCGGAAAAGTTCCATTACATCGGCAATGCAGCACTGACCGGCGCATTTATATCGTTGTTAACCCGTGCCGGACGTGACAAATTAGCCACTATTGCCAACAGTATGACCTACATCGACCTCAGCAGCGACCCGAAATATATGGACAGCTACCTGGGGGCAATGTTCCTGCCGCACACCAATATGGCGTTATTCCCGACGGTAGTGGCGAAGTTGGCGGAGAAATGAATGTTTTCGGGTGAAGTCGTATGAAATCGATTGCACCCGATAGAAGTCGATTTCATACGACTGCACCCGATTTCAAACGATTTCAGTCGAAAAAAATAACTTAGTAAGGGGAAAAATCAAATGAAAACTATTTTGGAACGTCTTGCCACTGGCGAGATTTTAATTTCCGATGGTGCAATGGGCACATTTTTACAGGCAAAGGGTATGCTTCCCGGTGAATCACCAGAAGAATGGTGTGTCTCTCATCCTGAAGCTGTAAAAAGCATTGCTACCGCCTACATTGAAGCCGGTTCTGATATTGTTGAAACCGACTCATTTGGTGGCACAATCTTCAAACAGCGTGAATTTGGTTTTGGCGATCGGGTTGCTGAGTTTAATGAAGCATCAGCAAGATTAGCCAAAGAAGCCATGGGTGACAAAGGCTATGTAGCCGCATCCGTTGGCCCAACTGGGCAGATTGTTGAAGACGAAGGTGGAGAAGCCACCGAAGATGAAATATACGCCGCATTTAAAGAGCAAATTGTCGCTCTTGCCGCCGGTGGTGCTGACGCGCTGTGCATTGAAACCATGTCATCAATCACCGAAGCCGTTCTTGCTATCAAGGCTGCAAAAGATAATTGCAGTTTGCCGGTTATTGTCACCTATACCTTTGAACCAGGCAGCCACGGTTATCGCACCATGATGGGCGTAACCCCCGCCCGCGCCGCCGAGGAATCAGTAGCAGCAGGTGCCGACATCATCGGCGCAAACTGCGGTAATGGCATTATCAACATGATAACCATCACCAAAGAATTGCGTGCCGCCGCACCCAACACTCCGATTCTCATCCATGCTAATGCCGGTATGCCGGTGCTGGAAGGCGACAAAACCGTATTCAAAGAGACCCCATCAGACATGGCATCCCACGTACAAGAACTAATCGATGCCGGTGCCAATATCATCGGTGGTTGCTGTGGAACCACCCCGGCACATATCTCCGCAATGGCCAAGGTTGCTAAAGGGTAATATTAATACCGCTAAATAATATAAAAACTCCTGGTTAATTATAAACCAGGAGTTTTATTTTTTGTTTAGAGGTTTTGTAAAGTTTAATGTTTAAGTTTCAGGTTTGTGGTAGGCGAAAACCACCCCGACCTTCGGCCACCCCTCCTTGGCAAGGAGGGGAGTTTAATATGAAAGTTTTGATTATTAAAGTAACCATTATATTATCAAGTTACTACCATAACTCCCCTCCTTGCCAAGGAGGGGGCAGGGGGTGGTTTGGTTGATTATATAACTATATGGTTTTGCAAGAACCTGTATAATTTTTAATTATAACTATCAATCGACTGCTGGTTTCTTGGGCAGGTAGAACCACATTAGTGTGGCTACGATAATAAGTATTATTGAAAAAACTTGTGCCGGGGTTAATATACCTTGGAAGTTCGGGTCAGCGTGGCGGTATATTTCCATGATAAATCTTTCTACACCTTCAAACGCCAGGAACGCGGCAAAGAGACGGCCTGCTCTACCCAGTCCATTGCCACGGGAAAGCATCCAGAGTATCGCGAACATCGTTAATCCCATCAGAGACGCATATATTTGGGTGGGGTGAACGTGGAATACTGGCCCTTCTGGACTGTGTGGGAAATTAGTGGCTACCCACAGGCCGGTGGCATCTTTACCAAAACAACAGCCATTTAGAAAACATCCGATGCGGGTGATAGCATATCCCAGTGCGATACCTGGTGCAAAGGTGTCTAAAACTCGGAGGAAGTTTGCTTTTTTTATTAGGATGAATACCGTTGCCGATAGAAATCCACCTGCTAAACCGCCAAAGAATCCCAAACCGCCAACGCCAGCAGTAACCAACGTCTTAAAGTCAAGTACTACATTTGCATTGCCGGGCATCAATATATATTGAATGCGGGCACCGATCAGTGCGCCTATAAGAATTGTCATTCCCAAATCAATAATTATGTCAGCAGGTACTCCACGCTTTTTTCCTAATTTAACCGCTGAGGTGATGCCAAGAATGAACCCCATCATCAGCATAAAACCATAAGCGTTAACATGCACTCCATTCGCACTGCCATTTGCATAACTGGCAGTACCAAGGAAATGAATGGCCAGTAATAGAATCATTATAGTGAATAAGAGTGAAATGACATTCCCAATGTCAGATGCTGAAGATTTCCCACATTTCTTGCGGTAGTATATCCATATCGTCGCTGCAATACATACTATCAACATTGCAATGATTATGAAATATACCGATGGGGTAGGTATTATAAAAAGTGTTGGTATCAATTATTTGTCCTTATTTTTATAGCCGGGCATCAGTAATATTATGGCTGCAACAACAGCTACAACGACAACACCGATAACAATCATCGTTAATTGCGAGGGAAAATTAAATAACTCTAATGGCGATGAAATCATAATTAATTATTCCCCAATTTTTTCTGCCTTAGCAGTCTTAACTTCTGTGATAATTAAAATTATCATCCAAAGTATTATACCAGTTACTACGCACATATCGGCAAAATTAAATACAGGCCATGAAAATTTATCTTTAATGTGAAAATAAATAAAATCGCGAACAAAGCCGTAATTAACCCGGTCATAGATATTGCCTATAGCGCCGCCAATGACCATGCCGCCTATAAACACGCCAAATAGTTTATGCATATAAGGCAACAGCAGCCAGATGAATATCAGAACCATGATGGAAGCAATAATTAAAAGTATCGATACCGGCACACCGTGAAGCAACCCAAATGCTGTTCCCTGATTTTCCACCGACATCAACTCCAGATATCCAGGGATAAGCACTATTTTTTGACCGGAAAGATTTAATGCTCTAATGACAAATGATTTAAGGATTATGTCGAGCGAAAACACGAGAGCAGCAATAAACGCAGCTACAATTAAATGCCGTCTGGGTGGAAACTTCACTATTATCGCCTTCTGCCTTCGAAGAGGTCCTGGCAATCACGACAATATGTCGCCCATGGCAATGCTTCTAATCTACTTTCTGTTATAGCAACTTCGCAATTGTCGCAAATGCCGTAGGTGTTGTCCTTTATTTTATCTAATGCGGCTGTGACTTTATCTAATAGATTAATGATATTATTTTCCATTGCCAGGTCTTTTTCGCGCTCAAATGTCTCTGAGGCTAAATCGGCCGGGTGGTCGTCATAGCTGGATATTTCAGCCATCTTCTCACCATCGGACAAGTTGGCATTTCGCTCGATTATTTCATGAAGTTCAGCTTCTAATCGTAACTGTTCTTCTTCGAGTTTCTTTTTAACAGCTTTTAATTCTGGAGATAAATGTGATTTTGCCATTTTTTTTCTTCCTTTCACATCCGTAAATTACTTCCGTGCTTCTTATCACGAAAGATTTCACGCTAAATTCGCTATATCTACTAATAATTCCTGCTAAATGGTAGTTTTAAACATAAATAGTTCATAAAACAGGAATTATTGCTATCATTTTTTTAATTATAGGGTTATTACTAAATCTGCATTGGCATGACAACGTAATTAAACTCGGATTCGTCTACTGACCTTAACAACCCGGGGCTTAATGGTGCAGAGAGTCCAAGCTCAACAGTATCACAAGTTAGAACCTGCAATACATCGCGTAAAAAGTCAGCATTAAATCCGATTTCTATCGGGTCGCCTTCTAATAATACATCGATCTCTTCATTCGCCTCGCCGATATCGCCGGTGCGGGCAGTTATTGATAACTTATTTTCTTCGGCCTTTATAACGATTTTGTTATTTTCCTTACTGGCAACCACATTGGCACGGCGTACGGCATCAAGCAACTCTTCGCGATTAATTACCAGTCGTTTGGTGAGATCTGTTTGTGCTGGAATTACACGTTCAAATGGAGGGAACGTACCTTCAATTAATCGAGATACCATGCTGATGTGGGCAAATACAAACTTCACTTGATTTTCAGAAATATGAATCTCAACATATTCATCGCCTACATTTAACAGTCTCATTAATTCGTTCATAGACCGTTCGGGAACAACTATAGAAACAGCTTCTACCATTTCTCCATTAGCCGTAACTCTTTTCGCTGCCAAACGATGAGTGTCAGTAGCAACCGCAGTTAACATAACACCATCCCAATTCAGGAAACATCCGGTTAAAACAGCGCGTCCTTCATCAGTGCTAACAGCAAAGATGACCTTCTTAATTAAATCTTTGAAATCGCCGCTTTTAACTTTGATGGAAATATTAGAGTTTACCTGCGGCAGCAATGGGTAGTCGGTGGCGGGTAAACCATGAATGGTATAGCGGGACTTACCTGCGGTAACTGTTAACATACTTCTCTCGTCATCGCTTACAGTTACATCGTTGGTATCACCCAGACCGCCAACAACATCCTGTAATATCTTTTCAGGCACGGTGACAGCACCCTCTTCAAACCGATCAAGCGGAATAGAACAGGTTAAACCCATTTCAAGGTCAGTCGTGACTAATTTGAGCATCCCTTCCTTAACTTCAAGTAACACGTTACTCAAAATAGGCAGAGTGCTTTTGTTAGCAACTGCTCTTGATACGCTATGCAGTGCTTCTGATAATGCTTTTTTAGTACAGGTGAACTTCACGTTTATGCCCCCAAACTGTCACTGGTTTGACAGAAAATTTTTAGATAGTATAACGCAATTCGCCATATAGTGCCAAGTATCCTTCTGAAACACTATATATTTTTTTATAAATATTATGAAAAAAGGTGGAAAAGTGGTAAAATTCGTCTAATCATCACGAAACTTGTAGCTATCCAACCGCTCAAATTGTTATACTCTGACAGGGTAAATATTATGAATTTTGTTGTTGATGCTGTGCGTGATGAGGAACTGACCGAGTCGGATTGCCTGGGAATTATGAACCTGATAAATGCCATCTGGCCGCAAGCGGGGAAAACTTCGCAGGAACTGGCTGAGAAAATGCATGAAGGCATTTGTGCAGGTAATGTGAAGCCTGGTTCAATTCATTACCTGATTCGCGATGATAACAGCACGATAATTGCCCACGCCAATGCTCACGGACGCGAGATTAAAACTATTGACGGTAAAATAACCATCCTCGCCATTTGCGGCGTATGCGTCATCCCGGAATACCGCAAATTCGGGTTAGGTGCATTGTTGATCAACGCAGCGTTTACCCGGGTGGATAATGGCATATTCCCGCTGTCGCTGTTCCAGACATCAGTGCCGGGTTTTTACGAGAAATTAGGCGCAAAACAGGTGAATAACAAGTTTATAAATTCATTGAATACAGATACTCCTGAAGCAAACCCCTGGTGGGACCCAAATATCATGGTATACCCGGCAACCCACCCATGGAATGATGAAACCGTTGATTTACTGGGACCGGGTTGGTAAGGTACACGTAAAACAGGCGGCCCGCCTGTTTTACTTTCTCAGCATCCCATATTAACAGGCCGCATAAAACCTCGTGATTTTTTAGGCAAGGCTTTAATCTTTTTCCAGCTAAAATCCACCGTGTTTAACATATACCAATTTCCCCAGTGAGTTTTTTTATTTTCATTGTAAGTTAGTAAATATGCACATGTATTTGTTTTCCAGCCAAAATTTTCGGCTCTTCCTGCGAATGATTGCCGCCAAACATATTTATTAAGTTTAAAGTCGAAAAGAAATATCTGGTTATTAGCAAACAGCAATACACGATTAGGATTTTTTGGCTGTGGGAAAACATCTGCAATGCTTGAATAATCATCTGTAAGTATCACTTCTTTATTGCTACATAATAACACATAACTTGGGCAAGCATCACATCCAAGTTCTTTATTACATATTACAGTGGGTGTTAACTGCCAAGAGATAGGCTTTTTATCACGGTATAAAACTAATTCAGATATGCAAAGGTCATCATCTTTACCAACTTTCACTTCATCAAAATGAATTTGTATTTGATTTAATCGCAGGTGTGGTATTGATAAGTTTTGCATTTCTGATGATTCTTTTAATGAATATGATTTACTCCAATTAGTTTTTGGACCTGTACAATTAAGGGTTATCTTTGTTATGCGATTATTTTGTTGATAAATAGTACTATTTTTTGCATAGCCATTAATTATTCCAATACCATCGCAGAAAACTGTTGTATCTTCACCAGTTTTCACAGTAATTGACGTTCCAATTCCATGTTTAAATTTAGTTGTCATGCGTTTTATAGATTCACTGTCAGTATTGGGTTCACAATCCCATTTATTGAAAACCCATGCTGTATCTTGTTTGCCATCAAGCATATTTGTTAGCGGGTATTTAAGTAATGAGAATTTTTCTGTTGTTCGCACTTCCCATCCTGGCCATTGAATGCCTATTCGAGAAGCCCACAATGGTGAAGTACCCACCAGTAAAATAAATACCATCAAATGTAATCGCATAAAACATCTCCTTTACATTTTTTTATGATGACAGATTACCATAAAGTTGTGAACAGGTGGTTACATGGTGATTACGATGTTGTTAAAATATTTTTATCGTCACCGGGACGGTGACGCCACGTATAACAGGCGGCCCGCCTGTGTCATTATCTCACAACTGTCATCTTTCTGCCGACTAAAAATAGCCGGGCCGGCTATTGTACGAGAGGTGGCAAGAGCGTCTCGCTCGGAAAAAGGAAGAGATGGAGATAAAATTCAGCTATACTCGTCATCGGGACGGTGACGCCACCAATTCTCAATTGTCCATTCTCAATTAACTAAAGTCCTGCTTTACCAGTTACCAATGTCGTTAAATCATCTATTTTTAGTGGGCTGCGGGCGAGGAAGGCTTCGGCGTAGCCTTTTTGAATCATGCTGCCGTAGAATGATGCGCGGGCGGTGATGGCGTGGAGATAGTCGTGGGTGCCGACGAATTTGTAGTCGTCGGGCATGGGGTTGAAAAATTGTGACTGGTAAGCTCTCACCAGGCGGACTTTATCTTCAAATTCGTCGGTTATGTCTACGATGAATGATGGTTTTTCTGCTTCGTGCATCAGGAATGACAATACCAGGCCGGGTGAGTAGCTCTTCAGTGGTTCCCCGGTGGCGGTGTCCAGTATCTCACGGTTTTTCAGACGAGCGTAAAATGCCGCTGCCTGTACCGCTTTGCCGGCGGCGTCATGGTCGGGGTGGCGGTCGCCGGGGGCAGGTGCAATGATTACTTTTGGCTGGTAGCGTCGTATCTCCGCCGCGATAAGATTACGTAGTTCCTGGCTATCCATCAGGGTTCCATCGCCCAGATCCAGGTTGCGCCGGTCTACCACGCCGATAATCTCGGCGGCTTCGGCGGCTTCACGGTCGCGGTCTTCGGCTGTCCCACGGGACGCCATTTCACCACGGGTAAGGTCGATAATGGCGATTTTCTTGCCTTGACGCTGCGATTTAATCAGTGTTCCGCCGCATCCAAGTTCGACATCATCAGGATGCGCGCCTATAGCCAATATATCGACTGGGCAATAAATCATTTAAAGCTCCGGGTTCATCGGTTCGTCTGGATCAACTGGTGCGGCAGGGATGGGAATATCACCTGGTTTAGCTTTCGCCGGTCCTAACTGAATTACCCTGGTTTCCCCAACATACTTATCTTCAGAGACGAACTCGCGTTTTGCATCCTTGCCGGTTCCTACGATACGATATATAGTCACGCCACGACCTGGTGAACCTTTTTTGATGATCTTCTTTGTACCAGGTGATAATTTCTCGTTTTTCACAGTACGAACTTTATAATTACCTGAAGTTATGCCGGTTCGTTCAATTGAAACCACCGGTTTTGGGCCTTTCCCCAATATTTTCATGGTAACTTTTTTACCTGCGACTATGGTCTGCACCACTATTGGATTGGCAGTATTATTCTTGAACTTGAAATCTTTGGCACCATAAACCACTGTTGCGTCCATACCTAATGGCACATAATGACTGGGTATGGAATGATGGGTACGATCAACAATTTCAAGGTTTGCCAATAGAACGGCATTGTATAATGTTGTTGATACCTGACACATACCGCCGCCAAGTCCCTGATTTACCTCGCCATTAATAATAACCGGGGCAATTTTATAACCACATTCAGCGGTTCGCGGACCGACGATTTTATTAAATGATGCTACATCCCCGGGAGCAACGACTAACCCATTCAATGATGCAGAACCTGTTGTAATGTTGATGCAGCGGTTTTTTGAAGATGTCGCGAAACTGGTGGTATATTCGCCCAATACAGTATCAATCGGCTTTAGCATATCGCCAATAACCGCTGGTACTATCGGTTCAAATGGCATGTCAATTTGCACTGGAAGTTCTGATGTTCCTACCAATGCTGGTTTTAGCAGTTGTTCCTCAATCATATTGGCAGCTTTTACCGAGTTCATCTTGCCGCCATTTTTCTCAGGGATAATATCAATTTTTTTTGTTGTAGCATTAAACTTAACCGAAGCGTTGACCGGCTGAAATTTATATTTATCTTCTAACAACAGCATCTCTTTATCCAGCATAGTACGACTGTAGATAAGTGGTGCCGGCAACGTCAGTGGATTATTCAACAAAGATACCGAATCAGCAACTCTTTGCATGAAACTGCCTTTTCTTCCGGTATCAAACGCAGACTGAACTGCGGTGCTGAAGTCAGTTTTTAAACCTAATTGCGCCATCTTATATTTGGAATCTTTGCCGTTTACTTTCAGAATTACTTCTTTGTCTAACAACGCTTTATATTTATCAAACAATATATTCTTTGCTTCTTCGCGGGTTAAATCACCGACACTAACCCCGGCAATCATTACATTGCGTAATATTCGCCCTTCTTCGGGTAATGCAGAAGCTGCGAAAATAGAACCGCCAACGACACATAACATTATCGCTGAGATGACAATTACCGCTACGGTATTAACTTTTCCAGAATAAAATTTCATTTTCTTTCCCATATTGAGATTAGACACATCAAATAGCATTTTTATTGCATTAATAAGAAACACTAAAAAATAATAACTTAACTTTCGTTTAAGGTTACTACAACAAATTCGCAGAGCAGCGAGAATGTCAGTTTTGGAGATTAAAAAATAAAAATTTCTCTTCCTTCTTCCTTCTTCCTTCACTCGCTTATCATTTTTAGAAACTCGGCACTTTTAATCTTGCCTTCTAATTTTAGTTCAATATAATCTTTTGTCAATGCTGTTAGCTCTTCACGCAGCCTTTTTGATATTTTTTTGTTTTTCATACCATCTGGACCATATTCGAAAAGTATATGCGCTATTTGCAATGCCCCTATGGGAACCTGTTTTATCCATGGTTCAGTAACGGCACATTCCGGACATATTGTGCCGCCTTCTTCACCAGAAAAAGCTACCCAATCGGGCCAAACCGTTTTACCGTCTATATTTTGGGCAATAGGTGTGCCACAATGAACACAAACATCAAGACAAGGTGCATATCCTAACTCATGACAAAGTTTTAACTCGACAAACCGTGCCAACATTTCCGGATTACTATCATCTGTAGTTAGTTTATCCAAAATGTAATACATTAAATCAAAAAGTTCGGGGTGTTCCTGTTTTTCTTCTAAAGATGCATCAAATAATTCGGAAAAATAACTGGCATAGGCAAAAGCTGTAATGTCACCTCGCAAAGCATAATGCGCGTTAAGCATGCTGACTCCAGTGACAATATCAAATCTTTTACCGGTTACCAGGCGAATATCCACCAATGCGAATATTTGCAGTAATGGTCCCAGCTTTGATTTGGGTTTTTGCACGCCTCGTGCTACCACTATTAATTTGCCGAATTCCCGCGTTAACAGAGAAAATAATCTGTTCCCCTCGCCATATTCGCGACAGCGTAGTATAATTGCAGTCACATTATATTCACGATTTGTGTTCACTGTATTAATTTTACCAAATATTTATCAAATATAATGCGACAAAATGCACCGATATGTAGTATTATTAATTAGCATTGTCACAATTAATCTTAAGAAGGCTATCAGTATGAGTAAATTCCTTAAATTATGCTTAACCATGTTAGTGGTGGTTGCCGGTATTATCAGCAGTTATGCTGCTCCTGCACCCCCTGTTTTAGCATATCCGGTTAACAACAGCGAAGATTTGCCGCGGGCTACATTAATCCGTTGGACTCGTGTAGACGGTGCCGCGTGGTATAACGTGCAGGTTGCTTTAACCAGTGATTTTACTCAAATGTATAAAACCTATGAGAAAGTCAGCAGCACAGCAAAACAATTAACCGGGCTGATGCCGGCAACGAGATATTACTGGCGCGTTAATTCCGGTAATAGCAAAGGTGTTGGAGTATGGTCAACATACTTCACCTTCACCACTGCCGCACTTAGTGTTGGAATAACAGTACCAGAACTGCAAAATCCGCCAAATAAATCTAATGATATTGCGGTTATGGTTAATTTTGACTGGTTAGCGGTTACAAATGCAACAGTATATCAAATCCAGGTCGCCCGAAATGGTGCATTTTCTGATTTATTAATTAATAATGATAAGGTTACTAACATAAGTTATGCTTTTGATAAACCATTAGCTTACCACGCCATTTACTGGTGGCGAGTACGTGCCGGCAAACCATCTGGTTGGGGAGACTGGTCAAAGTCATCCTATTTCACAACAATGGAAGCACCAGGCAATAAGATTCCATCTAAAGTAGTCGTTACTGCCCCACAAGATGCAACAGACCCCAAAAGTACAACTTTTACCTGGACAGCCGACCCCAATGCTGTGACTTATACTTGCGAATTATCTTATGATGATAAATTTTTACGTGTCGCACAATCAAAAGGCGGCATAACTGCTTTAACATGGACACCAGCATTGCCTGTCAAACCTATTTCAAAAGTATATTGCCGGGTTCGTGGTGAAAACCATGCTGGTATTGGTCCATGGTCCGATGTAGCATCATTTACTACATCAGACCCTTTCAAGAAACCATTACCGATTGCGCCTACAAATGGCTTAACTGATGTCCCGGTCGACCAGCCGGTACAGATTGAATGGGATCCGAACTCATCAGCAAGTTTATATCAAATGCAAGTTTCACTTTTTTCTGACTTTAGTACCATTTTAATAGACCAAAAGACCCTGACTAAGACTATTACTGAAATATCTGGTTTGGGAACAGGTGTAACATATTATTGGCGAGTACGTTGCGGCAACCAGTATTTCTGGGGTGAATGGTCTGACCCGTCATATTTCGTTACTCTTAACC
>JBIJDE010000238.1:0-7274 GCA_044344305.1 Armatimonadota bacterium | reverse complement strand
GCCAACCGGAAAAATCACAAACACACACCACCCCCCCGCCCCCCACCCCATACCAAACTGTGACTTTCAATTCAACTGGACTGTAATTTATAGGTATGACTTTTACTCCCCCAATATCCTCATCGCATTCCTATAAAGAATATTCCTGCGGTCTTCATCGGTTATGTCGGCACCGAGGACGGTGCCTATGCAGTATGGCTGGCTGAACCAGGGGAAGTCGGTGCCGTAGATGATTTTTTCTGATGTTACTTTTTTCATCATTGTTTCGATTGCCCCGCGCTTTATCGATGCGGCGGTTAGTTCCAGGTAGCAGTTGGGGAAGTTCGCTCCGAGTTCGGCGGCACTGTCCCAGTCGTCAAACATCGAATGTCCCAGCATCGTTTTTGCGTTTGGGTATTTCTCCAGCACTTTTTTTACCGGTTCGTAACCATTGTAAGGGCAGCCTTTCCAGGTATGCAGCAATACGGGAAGTTTTCTTTCGTTTGCCATCTCCCACACCGGTTGATAGCGTGGGTCATCCACGCTGACGCGGTGGTAACCAGCCAGCATTTTAAAACCGACATATACATCCGGGTAGCTGTCGTATTCGGCAAGGTCCTGTTCGATTACTTCCGGGTAATTCGGGTTTACCGCCATGTAGGCGCGTAGAATTTCTGGCAATTGCCGCACCGATGCGATATTTACGGCATTGCCGATATCCGGCGTGAATAGACTGTGATGGTGGCAGATAATTAGTCGTTTAACTCCTGACCGTTGCAGCAAGTCTTTGCCAATCTCAAACTGCGCCGCCGGCATGCTGATACCGCTGAATGAACCCCAATGCCCGTGCATATCATAAATAGGACAATCGTCGAGAATACGGCTGGTTTTAAATCGTTCAAATAAAGCTGATTTTTTACTCATTTGGCTGCCGCCTTTTCAATCAATTTTTCCAGGTTGCCCGCGGCGATTTTTTCTTTATCCTGATCAGAAATATCTGCGTGCAGTACATCCAGCACAGCGGCGTGGGGTGAATGGCAAGGGAACCCGCTGCCGAATAGTATCTTCTCTGCCCCCAGCGTTTTCACCGCCGTTTCCAACCCGCCGGCTTGCAATGACACCAGACTTGATTCCAGGTATACATTTGGATATTTTTCTACCAGAGGCCAACTTTGGCGGTCCTGCCCCCATAGTCCCAAGTCACACAGCACCACTGTCAATTTAGGGTATTCCTGCAGCAAATTATAGATGGCCGGCCATTCCATTCCGTACAAAAATGACATCAGCAGTGGAATGCCGCGTTCGCTGACATCATCAAGAAAACTACCAAATGTAGCGCGTGACAACTGAAACCGCTGGGCATCCGGGAAAGCGCGTAGAGCGACGATATTTTCAGCATTCATGCGGTCAAGGAGGTCGGCATTCATCACATTCGCATCGGTCAACGGCGGTAATATGGTCCAGCATCCAAATGCGCGGTCATCACCGGCAACAGCCTTGCTTACCATCGCGTTGCCAACATCCGCCCCGCATTCGCGCTGGGCAATATTCCACACCACACCACGGGTTATATCTGTGCCTTCCAGTTCCTGAAAAAGTTCGGCAACGGTGGAAACCGCGCCAAACTGGCGGATGGAAGGACGGCCTATCTGTAGATTAACATCAAAAAAATCCATACTGTTTCCTTTTTTGCTTTAACCTTGAAAAATTATTAATCAGATTAAATTAACATGGATGGTCAGGATGGACAGGATAAAATTTTGCTTATGTATCCTGCCTACCCTGCCCATCCATGTTAATAATCTATATCTATATTTATAACACCACACTGGCGGCATCGCAAATTTTGCTGATCAGTTTCTTTATATCACCTTGGCGCATATCTGGTTTCAGGTTAATTATTACGGTACGGCTGAGGATATCCAGTGAACGCGGGAGCATATCCTTGCTGTATGTCATACGGCAATCTTTATTCTGCGGCATCAGGAATGGATCCATTGCTGGATGATGGGCGCCGTGATGCTCCAGGATAGGGTCCCATTCGTTATAGGTATGGCGACCGGTATTGCCGGCAACGCCACCACCAACCCGGGTGGCAAAATCCTGTGCCTTGGCCGCAGTGGTAAAACTAAACATAACATTGGTGGCGCACTCTCCATCTGGACTGTGCATCGGCGTTGCCCACAAACCAGCGTCAGATACTTCACTTAAAATTTGTGCTTTATTTTTTCTCAATTTTCGCAATAAACTGTCAATTTGGTCAAGTTGGACATTCATAATCGCGCCGTCCAGTTCACTGGCGCGGGAACCGACTGCCGCGAATTGCTGAAAATCTTCCTGGCGTCCATTCCAGTAGAAACAACAGCTATCTACCATACATTCAGCGCGCTTGGCAGGCATTTCGTCGCGCATCGCTACCGCGCCACCCTCACCGCAAGTCATATTTTTAAAATAATTAAAGCTGAATGCGCCAGCATTGCCGATGCCGCCAACCATTTTACCATTATACGAACCGCCAGCACACTGACAGGCATCTTCCACCACTAACAGATTGTTTTTTTCTGCAATACCCATAATGGCGTCCATATCGCAAACAGCTCCCCACATGTGTACCGGTATTACCGCTTTGGTACGCGGGCCTATTGCGTCATTTAGTGCTATCGGGTCTATCATAATTGAATCATCAATATCAACAATAACCGGAATCGCCCCAACTCCCAGCACTGCCAGTGCGGTTGCCATATAGGTATGTGCCGGGACTAAAACCTCGTCGCCAGGACCGATACCGTATGCCGCCAATGCCGCTACTAACGCTGCTGAACCGCTGGAGGTGAGCAATACATGCGGTGACCCGAGTTTGCGACCAAAACGCTGCTCAAATCGTACGCATTCGCTGCCTTCGCGGTAACGGAACAGTTGTCCAGACATTGCCACCCGGGCAAACGCTTCAATTTCTTTCTTTCCAAATCGCAACATGGCGGATATTCCCCTTTTCACCTCTATTATTTCTAATGTGGGCTTTGCCCACAACCCATAATTATTCACCGCAAAAGATCGCAAAAGATCACAAAAGAAGAATTTATTAAAACTCTTTGTGTTCTTTGTGTTCCTTTGCGGTGAATAATTGCCCATTACATTAATTTACAAATAACTTGTTTTATTTTAACGTTCTTTGGGCTTTAGATACTAAACATCTTATAACTAATCACGTCCAATTACAACAATTTTGTATTTATTAAAATTGCTATTTATTGATAATTATTGCTATTTATCCTCAATAATGACGTATTAAGAGATAACAATATGTGCTATGATAACATGCAGATGGATAATAATCTATTTTCTGATTCAATATTGCAGCTAATGTCGCAGCCAGACCGCTGGACAATGGTTAGTTCGTGGTTTACACCCGATATCAACCATTCAGCGCAGCCGCATCATTCCGCATGGATGATGGATAATTCACATTCTCACCCGCACCGGGAATTTTTGATGACGCTGGATGGTGGCGGATGGCAGGGATTTCGCGGTAAAGTTTACCCGCGACACCCTGGAAGCATATTTTTCTTTGACGCATTTGAAACACATGATTTTTTTGCCCCAGTTTGGACACCTGATGAAGACCAATTATGGATAAGTCTGCTTCCTCAGCATATCGCAATCTGTATATATTCTTTTAGAGATGGAAAAATTGATACCCGTCGGGAGTGTCGCCACATTTTCACATCTGATGAATTGGGATTAAGTGAAAGTGCATTGCTGATGCTCAAACCAGGTACTACCACAACATCTGCCGGGTTGATACGTTTACATTTGACTTCGTTCATTGGTTTACTTTTAAGTGCCATTATTCACACCGGTTACCTGGTAAATATTAATCGAGATGAAACAGAAGGTTTGCAACGCCGCACTGTACAGGCAATCCAGCATCATATCGAAGCTACGGCAGGTAATGGCGTATCTCTGGATAGCTTGGTACAACTAACCGGTTATAGCAAGTTTCATTTCATGCGTCTTTTTAAACAGCATACCGGACTATCAATCCACACCTATATAGACCAATGCCGCCATCAACGCGTGTTGGAAATGCGCGACACCGGCAACAGCCAAAAAGAAATCTCTTACTCCCTCGGTTTCTCCTGTCCAGCAGCGTTTTGCCATTGGTTACATAGATATAAGAAAAAAGAAGATTTTTGAAAAACTATTGATATTTATAGCTGAAAACAATATAATGTATGAGAGATAAATAAAGTTAACATTAGACGTTGACGAATTATCTTTTGGGGAGATTAAACATGTCAATAAACAAGAATCGACGTGGCTTCACGCTAATTGAACTACTGGTAGTGATTGCCATCATTGCCATTTTGGCCGCCATCCTGTTCCCGGTATTTGCCCGGGCGCGTGAGAAAGCACGCATGACTACCTGCACCAGCAACCAACGACAAATTGCTGCAACAATTCAAATGTATGCCCAGGACCACGAAGAAACATTGCCGTCTGCACAATCGGTATGGGCAGATATTAAAGTTGACCCGGGTGTGCTGATTTGTCCAACTGCGGGCAAAAACATCCCCAATGGTTATTGTTATTACCGAAAAGTTGCCGGGATGTCGATGGGTGAAGCAAGTGACCCGGCATCGCAAATTGTTACAATGGATGGTACGCATGCGGCTGGATTGGTAAATGTCACTTATAACACATACAATAATATTGCCTACAATGTAAATGACCTGTCACTTCGTCATAGTGGAAAAGCTATCGCAAGCTATCTGGATGGCCATGTTGATGTGGGCAATCCTGTCTTTGATGATTATACACCAGGCCCGCGTATGACAGCAGTGCCGGATTATACCGGTGCAATTAATGAAGAATTCACCGGGAAAACCGGAAATCCCAATACGACAACTATCACAGGTTCGACACTTGCTTGGACTGCAACAGGTGTTACTGTAAATAGAGGTGTTGCATTATTATCGGGTGGTACTCTATCAGCAGGCGGCTCCGGTACCGGTTGGATGATGACAGCAAATGGTCAATGGGGTGGGGTTCCTTCTCCAACTATTCAGGCAATGTCATTTGATTTAATGATGGATAAATGTATTGAAGATTTCCCCGGAACAGCAAACCTTGATATTCAACACACATTCAACCATCGTTTAGGCAATTCTGTCGCCTATCCAACAAGTGCGCCAGTTGATTTCTTTTTAGTATATAAAGGTACAAATAATGCATCCGGTGTGGTAGCAAATGATGGTCAGTGGGAAATACGCGGAACCACCACCCAGAACAGTCCTGTTACAAAAAAGAATACCTGGTATCATTACGTATTCGTTTTTGATACTACTGCCGGTACTGTCGATGCTGTCATGTCAGAATTGCTGACTGCTGGAAAAGTAGCCTGGGACCCGACAGCAATCACATTAAGTAGTAACGGGAATAGAAATAGCCTTAACTTCTCAACAGATTCAGCCGCTAAAGGCAGCAACGTATATATCGACAATTTAAAAGTTGGACGTGCAGTATCGGTAATTTGGCCTGAATAGTCAAAAGTCATATTTGGATAATTGAAGTGACCGCTGATTTTGGCGGTCACTGTCATAAGGGAATCTCTTAATTATGAAAAACATTGTGAAGCTTTTAATAATTGTGATAGGTATAATGGTGATGTTTTCGGTTATAGCTGATGAACAATCAACAACTAAAACAATCAAGCCAGCTATTTTAGCTGATGAATTGAAGAAAGATATTATGGGTTGGTTTGATGCTTCAGATACTGAAACTCTTAAAATTGAAGATAATCGCGTTGCGATATGGAAAGATAAAAGCGGATTGGGGCATGATTTATTACAGGAAACTATCGGCAGTCGCCCTCTATATATAAAGGATACCGGAGTCATGGCAGTAAAAGGTGGGCAAATGCTGTCAAAAGATGTTACTGCGACCCTGAATGAAATGACAATATATGCAATGGTTAAAACATCCCCTAATTATTCTCCTATTATCGCATTTCGCAAAGATAACAAATCAGAATTTTGCGCGGCAGGTTGGACAATTGGCGCAAGGCCTACTCTCTTCACTTCCGCTGGCAGTACAAATGGCAACAGTGAAATAGAAGACAGTCAGTGGCATTTGCTTACATTTACACGCAAGGGATCAGAACGGTATTTTTACGTAGATGGCATACTGGTTGGAAAACCAACTGGGAAAGATGTCCCCAGTGAAATTACGAATTTTCTATTATTCGCATATTCAACCGCTGCAAATTTCCAGGGATGCTTAACAGAATTGATGATTTACAAAACCGCTCATACAGAAAAACAGACTGAGCAGGTTAATGATTATCTTTCAACAAAATGGTCGACGCTATTTCCGGATGCAAAAAGCGATTTAGTCACTTTTGTCGGCAATTCTATCACCACAGGTATGTATTGCGGTAATGGCAAAACATGGACCGCGCAAACAGCGGCAAAAATACCCGGACTGACCCATTGGAACAATATCAGCAAAGGCGGAATTACTACCCAGGGCTTGACCGAATTGGCTATAACTGCAATTGACCCGCAACTGAAACGGGCAAGTGGAAAAAGCATACTGGTTTTCTGGGAAGGTACTAATGATCTTACTGTTAACAAGGCAACTCCGGAAGCGGCAAACGAAGCAATCAAACTATTCTGCCTGGCGCGCCGCAAAGCAGGATGGAAGAAAATAGTGGTGATGACAGTGTTGCCTCGGGATGCTGGCGGTGATTTTGAAACACGTAGGGTAGCACTGAACCAGTTAATGCGCGACCATTACACAGAATACGCAGACGTACTGGTGGATTTATCAACAAATACTGACATCGGCATTGCTGAATGCCAGAAAAATAAAGATTTTTTCCCGGATGGCGTGCATACAAATGCAAAAGCCAACGGCATAATAGCTGAAATGGTGACTGCTAAATTAGCAGATTTATTAAAAACAAAAACAAATATTGAAGATGATGTTAAGCAATAAATGCTGAATAAGCATTACTTTTTATTAAATTTCTTCCCCCTCTGAACCGCAGATTAGAATGATTTTGTATGATTGAAATGATTATTCTTTGTGTTCTTTGCTGTTAAATAATTTTTACAGGCTCTTGCAAAACCTTTTTTTAAATGTTTAGATTTCAGGTTTGTGGTAGGCGAAAACCACCCCGACCTTCGGCCACCCCTCCTTGGCAAGGAGGGGAGTTTAAAATGAAGACTTTGCTTATTAAAGTAGCCATTATTTTATCAAGTAACTACCATAACTCCCCTCCTTGCCAAGGA
>JBIJDE010000237.1:0-7286 GCA_044344305.1 Armatimonadota bacterium | reverse complement strand
AATGCTTTTTTTATGATTTTCTGATTAATCTTTGCATTGGGAATAAACTCATCATCTTCACTATAATCATCCAAAGAACCAATTTCCATAACTTTTTCAGTCCAGAAATATTTTTTACAAATTGGACAACTGCTAATTATAGAATGTTTGCGATACATAGGATATAATACATAACTATCCGTCCATATGTGCGCGTCAAATGTATTCCCCGACATTAATGACCAATTTTGTAAAGTGGCATTACAATTCGGACATATTATTATTATTTGTGGTCCTGGAAGCATATAAACCTTCAATCATAATTTATTTGATAAGTACGATTATCTAATAACTAAAATCTACCCTTAATATGGTTAACAATAAAAACGAACAATTCTCCAATTAATATTAGCCAATAATCGATTCTACAACTGGGTTTTCGCTGTCTCAACATGGATAAGCATGGCTCCGCGTGCCCAAGGGAACTTTACTTTAATCTTAATGACTACTTCGCCGTCAATTATTATCTCAGCAGTACTAGTGAGCAGACATCCTTGCCCGGGACCATGCGATCCTTCAACTTTACGTTTGATATCGTATTTCTGTTACACCGGCAATAACCCGATAATCTGCTCCACTATCTCGTCCGGGGTCAAATTATCTGTCTCGATGGTGTGATGGGCAGCGGCTTTATATATGAGGGTGCGGCGCGCCAGCACTTCCGCGACTTCGTCGGTGAATGATTTGGCGCCGGTCAGGGACGGGCGGTTAGTGTCGCCTTGGATACGATTTACGATGGTTTCTACTGTTGCTGTCAGCCAGATTATTACGCCATTGACGCGCAGCAACTCTATATTTTCGGGACGTTCGATAATGCCGCCGCCGCAATCGATGATTACTCCGTCAAGGGCGGCAAGTTCGCGGGTAAGTTCTGTTTCGCGATCACGAAAATCGGGCCAGCCGAATTTCTCTACTATTTCCGGCACTGGCATTCCGGCGCGTTCGACTATCATGGCATCCATGGTGTAATACGGCATTTTCAGCTTTTCCACCAGCAGGTTTCCCACCACGCTTTTGCCGGTGCCGCGATATCCAATCAATACAATATTCATTTCTGCAAATTCTCCATCAATACCCGCCGCATGGCGTCAATCGGTGCGGATGCGCCGGTGAAATACTCGAATTGTAGAACAGCCTGATTAAGGAACATTTCTACTCCTTGAATAATGCGGCATCCACGTGAACGGGCGTCCGCCAGCAGTTTCGTTTCAAGCGGGGTATAGACAATATCAAAAACAACCTGGTCGGAGCGAAAAAGTTCTGCCGGTACCAGAGAGGCGTCAACCTTGGGGTACATGCCAACCGGGGTACAATGAATAACTATGTCAGCGCGTGACATGGCATCTGCCAGCGTATCCGGCGTCATAACTTCATCAACTATCGGGGCAGGCGTCCCAGCGCGCAAATCCGCCGCCAGTCCGTGCAGCATTGGCTCGTTAATATCAAGCAATGTCAATTCCTGCAGTCCAGGATGCATTGCCATAGTGAATCCGACGGCGCGTGACGCACCACCCGCGCCAAGCATTAATACTCGCGACCCGCTGACTGATACACCGGCGTCATTAAGCGCTTTCAACGCCCCCGGACCATCAGTACCCATGCCGATAAGTTTATCGCCGTCATGTATTATCGTGTTAATAGAACCGATAGCGAGGTCAACTTCCGCAACCTCGTCAACGCAGTTCATTGCCGCGATTTTGTGAGGAATAGTAACGCTCATGCCGCGAAAATTGCTTAATGCCCGCATGCCGTTCAACGCCGCCGGCACATCTTCAACCTGACAGGCTATATAGACAAAATCCAAATCCAGCGCGTCATACCCGGCATTATGAATAGCAGGTGACAAACTGTGACCAACAGGATTTCCAATTACGGCGCACAACTGAGTTTTAGTGGTAATGGTTCGCAAAATATTTTCTCCAAATTAATGATAGCAAATTAAGTAATATCATCAGAAAGAATTATACCATGACTTATCTTTGCTGCAAATTTACTGCTATACACAATGAATTATACAATTTTACTGACTTACATCTCTTCTGGTGCGATAATGCCCAGCAAATCGAGACCGGATGCCAGGGTTTTGCGGGTTACCTGGCATAAGAATAACCTTGACTGTTTTATTGCTTCATCATCTGCGTTTAGTACCGAACAAGCATCGTAGAATGATGAGAAAGCTGAGGCGAGTTCATACAGATAGGTACAAAGGTGGTGCGGTCGCAATTCGACAGCTACAACCTGAACAACGCTGGAGAACTCAATTATTTTCAATATCAAGGCGCGTTCAGCGGCATGGGTAATCAGTAAGTTGGTTCCCTGCAAAGCAGTCGCGTCAATATCGCCTTTGCGGAATATTGAGGATATTCGAGCATGAGCGTATTGCAGATACGGAGCGGTGTTGCCCACCATCGCCAACATACCATCCCAACTGAATACATAATCGTTATTACGGTCGCGCACCATGTCCGCGTATTTCACCGCACCGATACCAACAATTTTCGACACAGCGTCTTTAGCTTCATCTGATAGATTCGGGTTCTTTTCTTCCACCATCAGGCGCGCGCGGTCAACGGCCTCATTCAGCAGGCTGACTAATTTCACATTCTCACCACTTCGTGTTTTCAACGGCTTTTTATCTTCACCCATTATCGCGCCAAATGCCACATGTTCCAGCGAAACATTGTCGCCGGTCCAACCGCATTTCTTTGCGACTTCAAATACCTGGTCAAAATGCAGAGCCTGGCGGGCATCAGTGACATAGATTATCCGGTCCGCCTGCAAATCAACTATTCTGTATCGCAAGGCAGCCAAATCGAACGTTTCGTAATTAAACCCACCATCTGACTTCTGTACTATCACCGGCAATGGTTCACCATTCTTACCTTTAAACTTTGGCAGGAATACGCATTTTGCGCCTTGTGATTCCTCACATACTCCAGAATCTTCGATAGACTTTACTGTTGCCGCCAGCATATCGCGATAGCTGCTTTCACCTTTCTCGTGTTCACTATGAAGGGTGATATTCATCATTTTATAAACATCATACACTTCATTCATCGATATATTGGTGACAATATGCCACAGTTCCATCAATTCATCATCGCCATTTTGCAATTTGACTAATATATCATGAACTTCTTTAGCATATTCTTCATTTTCTGCACTTTCTTTGGTGGCAGCTTTATACAGCGTTTCTAAATCGCTTAGTTGAATTACGCCTTCTGGATTTTTCCCGTCATTGATAGCGTCTTCAATTTTCGCTTTCGCCTTTGACAGCACCATGGCAATTGGTAATCCCCAGTCGCCAAGGTGATTCTGCCGGATAACCGTGTCGCCGCGAGCCTCGAGAACCCGCGCAATTACATCGCCGATAATTGTTGACCGCAAATGCCCGACATGCATCTGTTTCGCGATATTCACCCCTGAATAATCTACTACTACCCGTTTGGGGGAATGAGTTTTTTCCAGACCATGATTGAGAGTTGATATATCCGATATTATTCCCGCGAGGAACTCATCTGACAATGTAACGTTAATATACCCGGGAGCAACCGCAACAATCCGTGAGAAAACGGTTAATTCAGTTAATTTATCTTTAATCTGTTCAGCAATGGCGAGTGGTGCCATACGCGCAAAACGTGCCCATTTCATAGCGATATTCAACGCAAAATCACCATGTTCTGGCGATGGAGTTGCCAACAGTTCAATAGAGTCGGGATTTAATTCAATCCCCCACCCCGCTGCCAATTCGCTGACAGCATTAATAATCTGATTAGCTAATTTTTCTTTCATTTTAAATCCTCAATTTCTTCAAGTCCGCCACTACTGATGATATAGGCAAACCAACTACATTGTAATAATCACCAGTTATAGATTTTACGAATACCGCGCCTTTTGCCTGGATTCCATAAGAACCCGCCTTGTCCATCGGTTCGCCGGTATTCACGTAATTCAATATATCTTCATCACTTAATTCGTAAAAAAATACTTTCGTAGTTATCGCCTTCACTACCGTTTTATTTTCAGTAATTATAGAATATGCGGTAACAACATCATGCTCTTTTCCGGATAAACGCCTGAGCATATTCACAGCATTATTTTCATTTTCCGGTTTTCCTAATAACGAAACTTTTCTGCCACCCATATAATATTCACCATTTTCACATGGTAATATAACGACCGTATCCGCTCCCAGAACAACTCCACCGGTTTTATCAAATACCGTTTTAGCTTTATTACTGGCGGTATATTTTACCCACGTAATTATATCGTCACCGAGATCAGGCATTTTTTCGTGATAGTCTGAGACAACTACTTTATAACTAACCCCAACCTGTGTCAGTAATTCAGCACGCCGCGGTGAACCAGATGCAAGAATGATGTTATTCATTTATTTGTTCCCGATAAGACTAAAATAACGCCCCGGATTTTCAATACCCGAGGCGTTAAAACTTATATCAGATATCGTATGTTACTATTGACCTGAACCTGGCATACCGTATGGCATTCCAGAGCCATTATTTGATGGTTGATTTTTGTGAGTTTCCAACCATTTTTTAGTCAGGTCAGTATATTCTTTATCCTTAAGGGTGATAAACTGTGTTTTCAAGTTCTGTACCAGAGCTTGTTCCGTTTGTCCACCACCACCGATACTTTCAAAAGCATATATAAATTGATTTCTTGCTTCTTTCTGTTTCTTATCATCCATAAACGCCATTCCTAAATCATAATGAAGTTCACCAGCATTATCTACACCGATAGCGGCTTCAGAAAGATATTTAATTCTTTCTTTAACGTCAGTAGATTTCTTACCGACATCATAATTAACCGCAGCCTTGGTGATTTCATCTAAACCTTCTATGGCCTTCGCGTTTGCCAACAGCAGTTTTCTATCAGCCAGAGTCTTTTTCATATCACCACCAATATCATCCAAGAAAGACTGGATCAGCATATCTTCGGTGGTTATCGTTGCATATTGTTTGTTTTCTGACAGTAATTGTTTCCCCATATCCTGTTCAATACGCATTTTATGTTTGAACATTTCAGGAGTCTTCATTTTATCCCAATTTACATCTTTTGCTTCAGGATTCGGGGTCATATTTCCATCTATACGCATGATTATATAAGCAGGTTTTGATTCCTGAGTATAGATATTTTTGTATTCTGCCAGGAAAGGTGGACTTATTTGACCTTTCTTTAAGGTGAAAGCATAATATTCGGCAACCGGTGGAATTTTCCCGCCAGTTACGCCGCCATAAATCGATCCACCGCTATACCTGCTCATCATATCAGCAGAATTTTCAATTTCTGTATTGAATGCTCCTGGTGACTTTTTAATTGCTTCAAAACCTTTATTCGCTTTTGCCATAGCTTTGAGTAATGCATCTTTGCCGCCACCTTCTGGCGCGTATATTATCCATGACGCATCTACTTTCATCAAACGCGCATTTTTAGCGAATTTTTCGTCCATTAAGTTAACGCCGGCCATTTGTGATGCCTGCAACATTGCAATATATTTCTTACCAAGATTGGAGGCTATAACACCCTTCTTCTGGTCTGCAAAACTTGTCGGGTCTTTCTTTAGATATACTTCTTTATACCATTCGATGAACTTTTCATCATTTGGTGCGGCATATTTATCTTTTTCAGCCTGAGTAGCACTCTGTTGATTGATAATTTCTGTCATCCAATCTTTATACAATACATCAGCGGGTTTCAGTTTTTTCTTTTCAGCATCAGTCTTTGCCTTAGCAGCTTCATCTTTCGCCTGTTTTTCAACTTCAATTCTTCTCGGAAGCAATACTGAAATACGCAATTGTTCACCCATCTCTTTGATGGCTTCTTTATCGCTGACATCTGCATCCATTTGCTTTACTGATTGGTTAAAAATGGTATCGTCAATAATTTTATTTAACGCTTCTTTACGTATTTGTAAAGCGTTATTAATATTTAAAGGCTGTTCACCTTTAATCTTTACCAAGATTTCCTGATATACATCGCCTTTAATCTTTTGATTATTAATCTTCAACAATGTCCCGGACGTAACTCGCAAACCACTTTCATTAATAGGCGGCTTATCTCCAGTGCCTACAAACAAGAAAATAGACGCTACGAAAACAATAATAATGATCCACATTACTATGGATACAAAGTTAGTCGATGCCATTTTACGGCGAAAAGTCATTAACGACATTTTATTTTATTCCTCTCCCAAATTAAAAGAATGATAACTTCGGTTATAAGAGTTGTCCGAGAATAATAATCATTATCTTTTGGACTCTTTTTGCACCAGACAACTCTATTATACCGAATTACAGGGTAAATGTGAATAAACTGCATCAAGGTTAATACCGTTTTGACGCAGTTTTGATGTAAATTTAACAAAAAATTTATCCAAAGTTCTTGCGCAGCTCTTCACGAGACGATTTTGCCGTTGCTTGCAACTGGGTAATTTGTGACGCGGTGTTGTCTAAAGTGCGTAAAGTGCGCTCAATTAAGTTATCAGCATACACTAATGCACCGTTGCGAATTTCTTCAGCATTGCGCAATGCCTGCTCATTAATCTTTTTAGCTTCAATATCAGCAGTACGGGTGATTTCATGATTACTAACCAAAACTTTTGCATCTTCCTGCGCTTGGCGAATCATCATCTCGGCCTGTGTCGCAGCTTCATCTTTCTTCTTATCAGCAATTTCCTGCGATTCTCTCAGCATATTTTCCTGCTCTTCAATTACGTTCAGAGCTTGCTGCATATCTTTCGGCAGGCTGGTACGAATTTGTTGAATCAATGTTACAACATCATCAACTTCTAACAAGAAGATGCGGCGAAGCAATCGAACTTTGCTGGTCCAATTGTCATCTTTACCATGTTCGATTAACAATTCTAACTCATCTAACAGACGATATATATCCATCTTCCCCTCCGATAATTACCCTAAGGAGTATTTAATTTATTTGCCACTAATGCTGGTACAAATGGTGTTATGTCACCACCCAGTTTATAAATTTCTCGCACCATGGATGATGAAATATGTGCATATTCAGGTGATGCCGGCAAAAATATAGTTTCTATACCGCTCAACTGATTATTTATACGCGCCATATCCATTTCCACAGTCATATCACCATTACTACGGATACCGCGAATAATGGCGTCGGCATTATGTAATTTAGCACATTCTACCGTTAACCCGGTAAATAATACCACATTTACGTTCTTTAAGTCGCTACATAAACTTTTTACCAAT
>JBIJDE010000235.1:0-7370 GCA_044344305.1 Armatimonadota bacterium | reverse complement strand
AACGACGTTTTTTAGCTGGCATTATCACACCCCCTGACATGATTTCTGCCTAATTATACCATTTTTTTAATGACTTTTGAACGGTATTGGGGACTGGCTTTTATTCGGAAATTTATATCCTGTTCTTATTCAAAGTGGCAGTCCGAATAATTGCCTGTACCCGATCGGATCACTTTTTATAATTATTGTGCTATTCAAAACCTGAACGAGGAATTCAATGGCTACGAAAATTTTACTGGCAGATGACGACCAGGATTTAGTTGAGGGGTTGCGGTGGTATCTGGAAGCCGAAGGCTTTCAGGTATTTATTGTGTATAACGGTAAAGATGCGTTAGCAACTTTTCGCGCAGAAAAGCCTGACGTCACCATATTGGATATAATGATGCCGGAGATGGATGGCGTGAAAGTTTGCGAAGAGATTCGCCGCAGTTCTGATGCATTCGTTATGATGCTATCAGCGCGTGAAGGTGAAATTGATAAAGTACGCGCACTTGAAAAAGGTGCCGATGATTATGTGACAAAGCCATTTTACGCATCAGAATTAGTTGCCCGGGTGAAGGCACTATTGCGCCGTATGCGTCGTGACACACAAAACAATAACAACCAACAATTACGCAATAAAAATCTGGAAGTCTACACTGATGAACGGCGAGTAGCGGTAAATGGCACTGATGTTCAATTATCATCAACTGAGTTTGACCTATTGACCGCTATGATGAAACGACCTCGGACGGTTTTCTCGCGCAATCAATTGGCGGATATCTTATGGGGTAATGATTTTTATGGCGAATTGCGGCTGGTGGATAACCATGTCTACCGCCTGCGTGACAAATTGACTGCTGCCGGTTTGGACCCTTGCCCGGTGGTTACTGTACGAGGAGTTGGATATGCGTTTCGTCCCGAAGCGTAGTGTTAGTTTAAGATTGATGATGTCTATACTACTGGCGATTTTAATTAGCTGGATACTTAGTTCTGTCTCGTCATATTATATTGCCCGGCAAAATATCATATCAATGCGCCGTGAAATGCTGGCAAATCCACAACTATATCCTAACCCGATACCAGAACCACGTTTAAATTTCTTCAATTTTTTATTAGGGGTACAAGCAACTCTAAGACCACCATTAAGACAAGGCAATAATTTACCCCCCCGTCAGGAAGGTCCACCACAACCAGGAGATGCCGAAAATCCAACCCCACCCCATAATCCGGGTGAAGTTGAATGGGATACGAATCCACCGCCACCAGGTATGCCGCCGCCATTATTAAGTGATAGAGCCGTTATTGATAATGCCAGGCGTTCGTTGCAGCAGAAAAACAATAAATGGCTTGAGATTTCATTGATTTCAATCCGCACTTTTATCGCATTAGCTTTAGCTATTGGGGCAGGTATCTTCTTGTCAAGAAGATTCACAAAACCTTTGAAAAATCTTGCTTCTGCCGCCAGCGAATATCGTGCCGGTCATTTCAAACATCGGGTAACCTTAACAGGAGAAGATGAATTTACCGAGGTTGCCGCCGCCATGAATGAAATGGCGATACAGGTAGAACAGAAAATTGCCAAGTTAGAAGATGACGCGATACGCCGACGGCAATTATTGGCAGATGTCGCCCATGAATTACGCAACCCGGTGATGACGATGCGCACTATGGCGGGTGCACTTGGCGACGGATTAGCCGTTGACGAGGAACGACGCAACCGTGCTACCCAATCATTAGTAAACACATCAGACCGCCTGCTGCACCTTGTAACCGATTTACTGGAACTGGCAAAACTCGATTTGAATGAATTGCCTATACATATTGAGCAGGTTGATGTTCGATCGTTAGCACAAACATGCGAAGAAAACCACCAGGCTGCAGCGAAGGAAGCGAATGTAACCATACACCCGGTAGAAACTGGCGAACCGATAATGATTAAAGCCGATCCAAATCGACTGTCACAAGTAATCGATAATCTGCTAAACAACGCCATAAGTTATGCCGGTGAAGGCGCACAAGTGAAAATAGTTATCACCCCCGGAGAAAAAACCAGTATTGCCGTAATTGACAACGGAATAGGCATACCAGCCCACCATATCCCATACATATTCGACTCGTTCTACCGCGTAGACACAGTCCGTACACCTGGCGACCGCCACAGCGGATTAGGACTGCGAATAGCCCGAGGAATCATCGAAGCGCATAACGGCACATTAACACTGCAAAGCGAACAAGGAGAAGGAACGAGGGTGGAAATTATTTTATAGCAGGTTTTAGTTTTCAGTTTTTGGTTTTCAGTATTTATTTTTTAATTATAGGAATGTTTGGTATTGCAAAAGTTTATAGAGATTTCTTTTTAATTAACAAAATATAATTTTAAGTCTATACAGAACTTTCGTTTGCATTCACAGTAAATACCAGGCAAACACAAGGGATTTCCCCTACAATATCTATAAAAGCGAAAGTCCTGCCTATAAAACCTTTCCACCTTACTGATGCCGATTCTTCAAATTCTCAAGGTGAACCTTGCTCTTTTCTGATGTGGTGGCACCCATCGCCTGCAATTGTCTTTTTAACGACATTATCTGGTTCATATCGAGTTTTATTTCAGTATATTCTTTAATTTTTCTTGCCATTTCTCGCGGGAGATATACACCTTCTGGTTTTCCTTTCGGAAATTGCACTTCGGCAGTAAAACAAACCATGGGAATCATTACTGCTTCTTTTACACCAAGTTTTTCTGCAAGGAATTTTGTATGTCTATAATTCTGCCGTAATGGATTCTGAAACTGGCGTTTCATTTTGCCAGCAATCTGCGTCCATTTTGCATCTTTTACCTGACCGTATACCAAACCTTGAAAACATTTAGTTTCAATAACAAAAATACCTTTTGATGAGATTACAATGTGGTCTATCTGAGTTGAATCACCATCAATAATCAATGTCAGATTATTCCAAACTTCGTAAGTTTCACCAATTTGATTTAGAACTAAACCTACAGCAAACTCCCCCAACTGCCCTTTGCCT
This sequence comes from Armatimonadota bacterium, assembly GCA_044344305.1. Classification (GTDB taxonomy): domain Bacteria; phylum Armatimonadota; class Hebobacteria; order CAIYQO01; family CAIYQO01; genus JBAXQQ01. The sequence continues at coordinate 4,361 of JBIJDE010000235.1, read as the reverse complement.
TTATTTGATTTAAAGTATGATTTAATATTTTTTATTATAGTCACTACAATAAATACCGCAACAAGAATTAAAATTGTTTTTATTATTTCATGAGTCATCGTAAAATTTCCTTTGATTTAATTTATCTATACTAAAATCAACCGTATAATAATTTTAAATTTTAAATTTTAAATTTTAAATTCTTCACCACACCTAACCCGATAATCATCCATCCCCTGACATTCCCATACCGGTAGTTTTGCTGTTGGGCCTTCGATATATACCATTTGGCGGTCTGCGAGGCTGTTAATTTTTCCCCATAGAGTGGTGTCACCCCAGAATTGCGGGTGGCTGTCATTTATTGAGGTATGTTTGTATATTTCAATTGGGGTAGTACAGCCGGATTTTACGGCGTTTAATGCTAACTGTTCCAGTCGTCCCAAGCCTGATTCCGGGATTTCAAGCAGCCAGCGCGATATTGCGGCGGGTATCCATGGCAGCGGGGCATTTTCATAACATGATAAGATGGCGAATGCTGTTTTATTCTGCAAAGCAAAAGCTAAATCTACTTCTGCGGCGAAGGCAAATTGCTCAATTGTTACAGGACGCCGTTGATTGTATACCGACACCAGTTGTTCTGTCGTTAATTGCCCTAATCCGTCATACGAATCAATACCGGGGAACGCGTCGACACACAGCAAGTCAACTTTGGTAATTCCTTGAAATTTCAAGCAGGTGAGGATATGCGCCAACATGGATTGGTCAAACAGGCAGGCATCAAACCAGAGGACAATACGATCATAACTTGCCGCATTTTTTAATTTATCGTACTGGTTTTTTAGTGATTCAAGCAGAAAATCTTTTTTTAATCCACCACCAGTTTCGGATTCAAGAAAAGCGGCACGGGCAAGCAAAGTATCTGCATTGGGCCATCCGGGATTGCGAGGTCCGGTATACATAATGTCGTGCCATACAAAAAGATCTCCATCAATGCCAGTTTTCGATATAGTTCCACCAGCATTATCGCCGCTGGTAATGTGTAAAGTAGACATTTTCATCTCCTAAAGTATTATCATTTTCCTCATTAATAATAGGTTTGTCAATTTTAAATTAATATGACTTTCACTTTTGAGTGCTATATACCATTTAACACTCAACTGATTGGACTGATTAACAAGCGAAAGTAATGAGTATTTTATATACTTCATAGTGTAGCAAGCAAATTATATTTCATCCTGTCCATCATGCCTATCCATGTTAAATAATTTCACCATTCAATTTCTACAATTCTCACACCTGAAAATCATTCATCAACATATTCAAATTTGGTATAATATATTCAGATGGATAAAATCAGTAGACGAGATTTATTACGGGCGGGGGTACGCGGGTTAGCACTACTAATTATCGGCGGTGGGGTTGGCTCGCTGGCGTTGCGTCGCAGCAGCAAAAGCGGTGATGTGTGGCAGATTGACCCGTCAAAATGTACCCAATGCGGCAAATGTGCAACTTCGTGTGTGCTTGCCCCCAGTGCGGTAAAATGCGTCCATTCATTCAAGGTTTGTGGTTATTGCAAGTTATGTTTCGGTTATTTCGAAAGCGAGTCGATACCAGAAAACCTTACTGGAACAGGTGCTGAATACCAACGTTGTCCAACCGATGCCATATCGCGACGATTTATTGAAGGCCCATATTATGAATATAAAATTAACCAGAAAAAATGCGTCGGTTGCGGTCTTTGTGTGCGCGGATGTACCGCCTATGGCAATGGATCTTTCCAACTGCAGATAAGCCATGACCTCTGCAAAAATTGCAACCAGTGCAACATCGCACGGATTTGCCCATCCCAGGCCATTAGTCGGGTTTCGGCTGCGACTCCTTACCTTATCAAGGGACGGCAGTCATGAAAACCCCGGCAAAATGGAGCGTTATCGCGCTTGCATTCATAAATATCATCATCCATGCGCAATCAAAATTTACCCCGCCAACCGAGTTTAAAAGCGGATATAAACTGCCCATAAACCAATTAGTTCTGCCACGGGCGGAATGGTGGCAAATTGCCGATATTGCGGCATTAGTCATTGCACTGGTACTGACCGGATTATTCACTTTGAAATTCCGTTCGCGTCGCGGGATATTTTTTACCATGCTGGCATCGCTGGCATATTTTGGATTTCTTCGCCAAGGTTGTGTTTGCCCGGTTGGATCTATACAGAACATCGCGCTTGTAGTAGGCAATAACGCATATACTTTGCCTATTCTCATCTGCATTTTTTTTGCGTTACCGCTGATATTCTCACTGTTTGCCGGCCGCTCTTTTTGTGCCGGGGTTTGCCCTTTGGGTGCAATGCAGGATGTTGTGATAATTAAGCCGCTCCGCATTCCGCTATGGCTTGATTCCGCGTTAAACACAATTCCTTTTATCGTATTGGCAATCGGCGGCGCACTCGCTTTCACCGGCACCGCCTTTATAATTTGCCAATTCGACCCGTTCGTCGGTTTTTTTCGTTTCAGCGCACCTTTTGAGATGATGCTCATCAGCGGCGGGGTATTGCTGATATCCACCGTCATTGGCCGACCATACTGCCGATTTTTCTGCCCATATAGCGCATTACTGCGCATCACCGCACCACTTTCCAAATGGCGGGTCTCAGTCACCCCTGATAAATGTATAAAATGCCGTCTTTGTGAAAATAGCTGTCCATTTAATGCCATTATTCCCCCATCACCCGAGTATAATAAGAGTGATGTGATTAATTCGCGTCGCCGGGTGATAGCCTTCATCGCACTATTGCCGGTGCTGATTATTGGCGGTATACTCGCCGGTCATGCCGCCGGGCCTGCTTTATCACGTTTAGACATAAGAGTGCGCACAGCCGAAATGATGTGGCAAAAAAGCAATGGACTCGCTGGCGAAACACTGGAAACCCAGGCGTTTGAAATGCAAATGGGCGATACAGACGCGTTATATAAAGATGCTGAAGTAGTTAAAAACAATATCACCGTCGCCGTCATGTTCGCCTGTGGATTCATCGCGCTGGTAATTGGACTAAAACTAATCGGCTATAATATGCTGAGAAAAAATGACAGTTACCTGGCACATCCATCCGATTGTTTCGCCTGCGGCAGGTGTTACCAGTATTGCCCGGTACGCGGAGATGGATCAGTTGCAGACGGCCACGTGCCAGATAATCTGTAAATAGGTCATTAACATGGATAGGCAGGATGGGCAGGATAAATTTATCCTGATATTGCTTGCAAGAAAAATCTGCTTAAAATGGTCGCTTCGATAGGCTCAGCGACCGGTCACTGAGCTTGTCGAAGTAACCAAAAGCGGAAGTCCGGTAAAAATTAATATTGATGCGCAGAATTTATGAAAAATTTTATCCTGCCTATCCTGCCAATCCATGTTAATAATTAAAAATAAAAATGAGAACTGAGATGATAACATCCTGGAATAACGCATTTAATCGCTCCGCAATAATTGCTGGGGTGTTTTCTCTTATCGTCTGCGGCTTGCTGATTGCCAACTTCATTCGCATGCAAACCGCCAATCCCTTTAACAATCCACGACTGGTTACCTTGAAAAATGAAGTGCTAAAACAGGGAGATAAAGCGAAATCGGCGGAATATCGCGAGTTGGACGCAAAATATCGAAGCAATTTTGATCACGCGCAACAGATTGGAAATTTCGGAGTAAAACTATTATTAATCGGAATATTATCATTTTTATTATTCAATCGTCTGGCGGCCACAGTCGGACGCAAATTGCCGCAGGTATCCGCTGAACCGCCTGCACGCTCGCAATTTTCCATCGTCGCGCTATCATCAGTCGGGTTAATCTTTGCCGGTGTAATAATAGGGTTGTCGGTAATTCCCCCGCCGATGTTTCAGGTGACGGCGTCATCAGCAACGACGCAAACAGCTAATCCGGTATTTGATCCCAGCCAGATAAATAGCATTAATAATTTAGGATCTGCCACCGCGACCGAGATGACTTTACCATCCAGCGGAACCGCCACTGTTAATGTCACCAAACTACCCCCGGCTTTTCCACCAAAAAACATTGTAATAAAGCCATCAAACAAAACGACTACGTTGGGTAATCCTACCATAGATGCCATGCCAGCGGATTGGGGTGATAACTGGCCGTTGTACCGCGGACCGGACGGCATTGGCATCATCACCGCGAATCTTACCATAACAGAAAAATTATCCGTTAAATGGAAATCCCCCGTCTCTATGCCCGGACAAAGCAGCCCGGTGGTTTGGGGTAAAAATATATTCGTCACCGCCGCCACCACAAAAAAACGTGTCGTGTATTGTTATAACATGGATGATGGAAAGCTGAAATGGACAGCGGATATTAAGACCAAAGCAGG
>JBIJDE010000022.1:0-22068 GCA_044344305.1 Armatimonadota bacterium | reverse complement strand
GGTAGGCGAAAACCACCCCGACCTTCGGCCACCCCTCCTTGGCAAGGAGGGGATTTTAACATGAAGGCTTTGCTTATTAAAGCAACCAATATTTTATCAAGTAACTACCATAACTCCCCTCCTTGCCAAGGAGGGGGCAGGGGGTGGTTTGGTTGATTATATAATTAATATGGTTTTGCAAAAGCCTCTAAAAATTACTGAACTTTTGTTTTAAAGAGAAATAAATGATAAAAATAGTCCTTGCTACTACTAATCGTAAAAAAGCCGTCGAAATTGCGGAAATTTTGGGGGATGTTAACGCGGAAATAGTTACTGTTTCCGACATTGTGGCTGATTTCGATGTTGATGAAACCGGCACTACCTTTGTGGAAAATGCTGGTTTAAAAGCGATGGCGGCAGCGAAAGTAACCGGTATGATCGCCATGGCGGATGATAGCGGACTTAGCGTTGATGCTTTGAATGGAGAACCCGGAGTATATTCAAAAAGATTCGCCGCCGATGATGCAACCCGTAATAGTAAACTGTTACAGATGATGAAAAATACCCCACGTGAAGAACGCACTGCTCGTTTTCACTGTGCAGTGGTGATAGCATCTCCTGCCGGCGTGTTGGTTGAGATTGATGAAACAACTGAAGGTAATATCACCGACGCGCCATCCGGCAGCAATGGTTTTGGCTACGACCCTGTTTTTCAACCTTTTGGGGAAACCCGCACTATGGCAGAAATGACAATCGAAGAGAAAAACCTGATAAGCCATCGCGGCAAAGCATTCAGAAAAGCTGCTGAATGGATAAGAAAATATAAGTCAACTTAATTAATTTTGATATCTACTACGAAAAGTACGTGGGGTGCAGTCATTATATTTGCGAAAAGTTCGGTTGAACTGGCTGATGCTGTTGAATCCACATTCTAATGCAATCTCAGTTATAGATAATGATGAATGCAATAACTTGTGCTGTACCTTTTCAATGCGTACCTGCTGAACATAAGCAGTGAATGTTTCACCTACAGTCCTTTCAAAATTTCTACTGAGATATCCGGGAGAACGATTGATATGGTTTGCCACGTTTGGCAAACTTAATTCTTTAGCTATCTGGTCATTTATATATTTTTTAGCGGCTATAATTATAGCTGTCGAATCCTCTGTTTCAGCATCAATAATTTTTTGCGTCATAGTACATAAGTATTCTGCGAAAAAGGTCATTAACTGCATGGCGGCATTAATTTTATCTTCATTTAGATATACACACTTATAATAAGCATCACGTAAATCTTTCGGTGATATCTTGAACTTTTCACATAATGGCATAAATTGTTGAAAACCTTCTTCACAAGATGGTATGGGTAAAATCTGACCGCTGGAAATAATGACGATAACTTTTCCTTGATGTGTCACCGGAATAGCAATTTCTACAAATCCAGCATGACAGTTATTACATATTGCCTGACGTGACACAGCAACTTCAGAAAATCTTTTCTTTTCACTATCATGACAACATGTCAGACCAGCACTATTTGCGCGAATTAATGTACAAAGCGGATTTTTATTTATAGTTACCGCATACTGGCGTATATGACTGCCATCCGGTGTATATAATGAAATAGCCAGACCGGTAAGGTTAACCATGATATTAGAAAAAGTGCGAAAAGCATCTGACTCTGTAAATATGTTAATGTCGATATCTGTTATTGGCAACATGAAGATATTATAGCATTTTAAAATATAAAAAGCATAAAATGCGCAGTCAAAGCAATAAATGCATAGACAATCATTAACTAAATATTGATAATATTCTTACATTCGATTGCTGATATATTTTCTAATAAAGGAAAATAAAATGACAATTTCAGATAATTTTAACATTAAAGAATTTCTATTCACAGATGACACCGTTGTGGAATTAGCAGTAAAAAACGACTGTATTTATATTCTGTCTTTAAAAAATCCTGAAGTGAACATGGAATGGGTTAATGGTGGCAAGGTTGTTCCATTATTAAACTCTGTATCCGGAATAGTCCCTGATTGGAAATTTCTGGAATCTATTATTGATACTACCGATGGCACTAAACTCGAATTAACCTTCATCAGCACAAAACCAGAACTTGAATTAAAATCAACCTGGTTGGCAAGACCGGGTGCAGGACCGGTGGAAAACAGGGTCTCAATTAAAAATCTATCTGGCGAAGATATCGTTTTTGATGCAAATATGCCAGCAGCAAATTTACAACTAAAGACAGATAACTCAGCAATTTTACATTATTTTGAAAAAACAGATATCGGAAATGGCAAAGTATTCAGTGAGTTGTTATCAACAAACTGTAATATTGATACTGATAGTAAAATGATGCCATTTGTCATGCTTGATGTTGATGCTATACATGGCCTGTATATCGGTTACGAATGGGAACTTGGCGGTTTTAAAGTAACAACCGGAAATGATCCACTGGAGATATTTGTTGCAGTAAACCCGATTGATGAAGCAATTACCGTCGGTGATAACGAAATACTCTTTATACCGAGTGTGTATTATGGAACTTACCAAGGTGATATTGACGATGGCAGCAACAGGTTTAAGGAGTGGTTTTGGAACCATAAAATTACCCGAAGTTTGTATGAAAATACAGACGAACCATGGACAGAAGTATGTATGCAAATTTTGGGTGGAAATGGTAGTGCCAGCATAACAGGAGAAACGCCACAATCTGCTTATGATATGTTGGCGGCAACCGGCGTTGAATTGGTAAAAATGGACTTTTGGGATGGTACCGGCAGTTGCTGGTATACTGACCGGGATTGGCAGTTTCACCCGGAATCATGGCCGAATGGTTTTGATTTTGCGAAAAAGGCACATAAGGCAGGACTGAAAGCTTCGCTGTATATGGGTGGAACGTATCATGATTGTGATCTGACCACTATTGCCGGACGTGATGCTGAATTGGCAGCAGTGGTGAAACGTTATGATGAAGGATGGTTTGATATCTGGCGGACAGACCTGTATACTGCCCCGAAAGAACCGATGCCGCAAAGTTATAACGGAGTAACAAATTTCCTGTACATACAGGATTATCTAATTAACAACCGTCCAGGATACCGATACGAGAATTGTTGTAATGGCGGCAAATATAAAGGTTTTGCGATATGCCGCAGAATGACATTTTGCACCATGAACGATGCTGACCAGAACCCGGTATTAACCAGGTCTACATACTACTCTAACTCTTTTGCGATTAATCCGGTACAGTTGAAATCCGACCTTGGCCCGGCGGAAACGGCATATCAGTTGCGTACAGATATGCTGGGTTCCATATTGACATGGGCGGTAGATAATCCGATTTACCGAGAGCATATCGCACTTTACAAGGCTAAACAAAGACCAATTTTACGGGGAGCGAACGTATATCATATTCTTCCCATGGCAGATGGTATCAATTGGGACGGTCTGGAATATTTCAATACAAATATAAATAAGGGGTCGGTATTACTATTTAAACCATCGGAAGATGCAGCAGATGGTGACAGTAAAACCATTAAATTAAAAGGTCTTGTCCGTGATGAAATATATAACCTGACATTTCAGGATAGAACTGAATTGAATTGTACCATGACTGGTGCAGAATTGATGGATGCTGGTATAACCGTAAGTGGTATGATAGGGAACGAGGCAACAGAAATTATCTGGATAAATTAGACTTGTCCAGAACGGAGAAAATATAATGAAATCAAATATTAATGTTTACAATGGTAAATCTGCTGATAAATTACAGCCGATTACTCTTAATCAGACAGAATTGTCTGGTGAAATTGGTCGTCGAATTGATGACTTGATATATAAAAATTATATGGTGATAGATATTAACCATGACTTTATTGAGCCGTTTTATGAACGTCCATTTACTGACGGTTTTCATTATGTTGGTATCGGCAAGGTGATAGACGCAGGAAGCCTGTTTGCTGAATATACTGATGATTCAAAAGTAGCTGAAAGAACATCTCTGCTGATAGATGGAATCATGAAGAGTCGTGATGCGGACGGATACATCGGCACATTTAAACCTGAACCAGACAGGCATCAAAACCACCACAATTGGGTGTTGCACGACCAGGAATATCTTATTCTTGGTCTGACAAGAAATTGGATAGTTACCGGAAATGAAAAGTCGTTGCAATATGCCCGTGAGATTGGCGATTATTTAGTAGAGACATTTTCAAAAGATGAAAAACCGGAAGAGATCTGTACTGCCGGGTTGCCTGAAGCATTTATAACTCTTTACAGATGCACCGGTGATGAACGTTATTTGAACTTCGCGGCTGATATTCGCCATGGTAATGATACCGGTGAAATTAAATGTGCGTCACTACGGACATGGAAACAGACATTTGACACCCGACCCGCCCATGTATATGTGATGATTGCCCGTTGTTATGCCCAGACAGAACTTTATCGTCATGATAAAGAGTTATCATTATTGGAGATGTCGCAATTCATGCGGAAAGAATTACTGCGGAAAGGTGGTGGGTTAAATGTGGCAGGTTCCGCATCAGATGGTGAATATTTCTCTTATACTCAAAATGGAGCGGGTCCTATTGGGGAAGCCTGCGTTACTGCTTATCTGCTGCGATGGTTGGATAGCCTGTTACGGCTTGATGGTGATTTGCGTTATGGTGACATTATTGAGCGTACTATTTATAATGCGCTATTCGCCGCCCAGGATCCTGTGGGAAGAAAGATACGGTACTTTACACCGTTGACAGGAAAACGGGATTATTTTAATCAGGATGGTTTCTGCTGTCCCGGCAATTTTCGCCGAATAATTGGAGAATTGCCACAGAAAGTATATTACCGGTGTTCAGACAATGTTATAGCTGTGAACCTGTTTACAGCATCAAAGGTAAAATTATTAATTGGTTCAGATACTTATGCGACTATCACCCAGGAAACAGATTATCCAAACTCTGGATTAGTTAAATTTATTGTTAACATGGAAAAAGATTCAGCTTTTACAATGAAATTAAGAATTCCGCGCTGGTGCAACAATGCTACTGTATCGGTGAATGGAGAAAATCCTTCTCCCATATCAGCCGATATTAATTCATACGATTTCAATCGTGTTTGGAAAGATGGCGACACCGTTATACTTGATATGCCGATGTCATGGCGTTTTGTAAAAGGACATCAACTACAGGAAGGAAAAGTAGCATTAATGCGTGGTCCGGTTTTATTTTGTCTTGGCACTGACCAAAACGCTGAATTGCTTGAAAAATATACAGATTTTCATAGGGTAGTTATTGATCCGGCTTCAATAGGTGAACCCGAAATAGATTCATCAATACGTCCTGAGGGTATGAAGGTAACAGTTGGTGTCATGGTAGAAGCCGCGGGAGAATGGAGCCATGGTGCCCCACGCGAAACAGTGACATTCACCGAGTTTATCGACCCGTCATGTATAGCGACATATTTTCATATACTTAATCTCGATATAGCAACGGAAGATGAGTTAACTGGCGATTGTTTCGTCTAATTATTTATTGTAATTTGTCATCAGTAATCCCTTTGATAGTTATACAAAACAATACAAATATCCAGTTGTTAATTCAATTATTCAGGGTTAATACCTGCAAATGACTATATTACCGGATACTTACTTTGAGTTTATTGTGGGAGAAGCCATTATGAAATCTTCAATAACAATCCCTACAAATCCCGATCAAACAACACGGGAACCGCTTGCCAAGTATGATTATGATATCGCGGTGATTGGCTCCGGTTCTGGCGGGCTTTCCGCCGCCATCGCGGCAGCGCGAAACGGAGCCCGGGTCATGCTGATCGACCGCCACGGGTATCTTGGCGGCACCATGACTTGCGGCATGCCTTTTCTCGGTTACTTGGATATTCACGGAAGACCGGTGGTCGGCGGGTTTGCTGTGGAATTGGTGGACAGACTGACAAAAATCGGCGCTTCTCTCGGTGTCAGAGAATGTCCGCAGCATCATTCTGTCGTAATTATCAAACCGGACTACCTTAAGGTACTCGCATCGGATCTATGTGATGAAAGCAATATCGAGGTTTTACTGCACTCGTATCTGACCGCAGTGGAAACTAAAAAGGGGAAAATCACCAAGGCCATCTTCAGTTGCGCCGGCAATACCATTGAGGTGAGCGCGAAGATATTCATCGACGCTACCGGAGATGGCACACTGGCCTATCTTGCCGGGACGGCATATCAAAAGGGGCGGGAGCACGGAGCACTCCAACCGCCATCCGTTCACTATACCATCGGCGGTGTGGATAAGGAAAAATTCTTTGCATGGTGTGAAGAGCATGATGAGATGGGCTGCTACACCATGGAGTATCTGCGTGCGTCGCCAAACTGGGCCTTTGTCACGCTTGGCAAGCTCTTCGGAGAGCTGCAGGCTAAGGGGGAATGGCCGATTTCGGTCTGGGCGTTCATATGCGTCAACAGCCTGAATGACGGGCAGGTTGTGCACAATGGCCCACGTATGATCAACACCGACGCCACTGATCCCCGTGATCTGACTAAGGCAGAGCGGAAGGGTGCGCATCAGGCGGTCGCCTTTATAGAGATGCTGCGAAAGTATGTCGGCGGTTACGAACATGCCTACATCTCCCACATCAACGATACCGTCGATATCCGCGAAACACGCCGCATCGTCGGTAAGAAGATGGTTGTCCTGAAAGAGGCGATCGAAGGCTACATTCCGGAGGATAGCATCGCGTTGGCGGCTTACCCGATCGACATCCATAGCAGCAACGATTTTACCTCCAAATTTCACAGGATCAATGAACCATTCGGCATTCCATATCTCTGTCTTGTCAACGAATCGATCGCCAATCTGATGATGGCCGGTCGCTGTATTTCTGTTGATGTGGATGTGTTCGGATCCACGCGTGTGATCGGAACCTGTCTCGCCGTCAGTGAGGCCGCCGGCGTGGGAGCGGCTCTGGCAATCAAAGGTCAGTGCGATCCTGCTGCCGTAGACAGTGCGGCCATCAGACAGATCCTGCTGAAAAATGGCGGACTGTTGAGTATGGAGAAATTTCAGGCGTCCACCAGGGATATTGTGTAATGGATGAGTATTTCATTCCCGCCAGACTATCAATAAAATTCTGGGAGACATAATTCGATGAACACATTCAATTTTTTGCGTCAAGCGATACTCCGTGACGGTGTGGTGCCGTATTCGTTCCAGTGCGCCGGCCAGCGTCGTGATGAAGGGCATTTGCTTCCCGACGCGGATGGGGTTGGCGTGGACTGTGAGCGTAAATTCTTTCCCGAATCCGAATGCGTTGAATGGACACTGGGCTTTCGCAACACGGGCACGGCGGATACGGCGTTGCTCAGCGAACTGCGCAGTCTGGACATTACCCTGTCGCCGCCGGCGGATGGGGGAAAGGCGACGATCCATGCCGTGCGCGGCTGTGGGAACGGGGACAACCCTTTCGCCCTCGAAAGGGTTGTTCCAGAGCGCGGCACGACGTGGCGCATCGGCAATCCTGGCGGAGGCAAGACGGGCTGGTATCTGCCGTTTCTTAATCTCGATTTTGGCGGGGGCGGACTCTTTTGCAGTCTGGGCTGGCCTGGGCGGTGGACGCTGGCAGTGGAGCATTGCGACGACGGTTCGCTCCGGCTCACGGGCGGCATCGAGCGGGCCGAGTTGTCGCTGCATCCGGGAGAGGCGATAAGCCTGCCGACCGTGCTGTTGATGTTCTGGGAAGGCGACCGCACGGCTGCGCACAACCGGTTTCGCCAGCACATCCTGAAGTTCCACAGCCCGACCTGCAACGGCAAGCCGGCGCCGGATCTACTGGCCTGTGCCACCTGGGGCGGCATGAAGACACACAACCACCTGCGGCTGATTGATGACCTTAAGCAACACCAGGCGCAGTTCGATTGCTATTGGATGGACGCCGGCTGGTACGGGGCAGCCCACGAAACCGAGGAGTACCAGAGCCTGAAGACTGAAGACTGGTTCTTCCACGTCGGTGACTGGCGGCCCAATGCCATCGTGCACCCCGATGGTCTCAAGCCGGTCAGCGATGCCGCGCACGCCGCGGGCATGAAGTTCCTGCTATGGTTCGAGGTAGAGCGCGCGATCGAATCCAGCCCCTGGGTTCAGGAGCATCCAGACTGGTATTTCGCGAAACGCACCATTTCCACGCTGGTCGGGCGCTCCTGCACCTGGGTTGTTTTCAACTTCGGCAACCCCGAGGCGCGGCAGGCCATGACGGACCATATGGCCAGACTGATCGCGGAGAACGGCATTGATGTGTTCCGCCAGGACTGCAACGTCGGGCTCGCTGGGTGTTGGGATGAACACGACACCCCCGGCCGCGTTGGCATGGCGGAAATCCGGTATGTCGAGGGCCTGCTGGCCTTCTGGGACGGGTTGAAGCAGCGATTCCCGCATCTGCTGTTCGACCTCGTGCAGCGCCGCGACCTGGCCTCGCTCGCCCGCTCACTCGACATGTCCCGGTCCGATCACGAGTTCCTGCCGCACACGGATTCCATTTCGAGCCAAGCTGCGCAGTATGGTCTGTCGCACTGGACTCCACTGTCCGGGACCATCGTGCCGTACCATCCGGGCCAGGACTACGTGTGCCTCAGCGGCCTCTCGTCGTCGTTAGGCACGGCGGTCTTCCCATCGATCGGTTACGACCCGGTCTGCGTAGAACCGCCGGCCGACTACCCATGGGATTGGCTGCGGCGCATGCTCGATATCCATCGACATGCCCGCCCATTCTTCCGAGGGGATTTCTATCCGTTGCTTGAGCATGTCTATTCGAATCAGCTTTGGGGCGCGATGCAGTTCCACCGCGCCGACCTCGGTGCCGGGATGGTAGTGATGTACCGCCGGCCCGACAGTCCGTTCACCACCGCGCGCTTCCTGCTACAGGGTGTTGCCGACGGCAGTTGCTGCCGCCTCGATGAAACCGACTCCGACCAACTCAGCCTGGAGGGAACCGTCTTGGAAGTGCGCTTAAACAAGGCACCGGCGGCAACCGTGGCGTTCTACCGTCTGACGCCGCACCGTACGGATGGCCACGCCGGGGACGGAGCACTCGATGGTGAGTAGCCGCGAGGACGAGGACCCGCCAATTAGCAGGTGCAGGCGACGCTTAACGCAAAACAAAGGAAAGAAGAATCATGAGTAAAGAGTGGGTGCAAGATCATCTGACGGATGCCAAGGCGAAGCCGCCGTTCTCGTTTGTCTATGACGGGAAGGCGTCGAAGGCGCTGCTGGCGGAATGGCCGAAGAAGGTCGAGGCGAAGAAACTCGACGCCAACCGCACAGAATACACCTTAAGGTGGACAGATTCGAATTCGGGGCTTGAAGTGCGCTGTGTGGCGGTGGATTATGCCGACTATCCGGCGGTCGAGTGGACGGTGTGGTTCAAGAATACGGGCAATGCCAATACGCCGATTTTAGAGAACATCCAGGGAATCGACATGCACCTTGAACGTGCGGCTGCGGAACCGGAGTTTGTACTCAACGGCATTAAAGGTGACTTCGAAAGCGCGGAGGGCTACGAACCATACCGGCGCATTCTCGCCGCCAGTTCAATTTCCACGTTTGCTCCGCCGGAATGGTCGGGCAAGTCCTGTGACGGCCCGGATGGATGGCCGTATTTCAACCTGCAGACGCCGGTCGGCGGCACGATCATCGCGGTCGGCTGGCCGGGGCAGTGGGCCGGCTCCTTCACTCGCGATGCGGCAACGGGCTTAATGGTCCGTGCCGGGCAGCAACTCACCCGCCTGTATCTCAAGTCCGGCGAGGAGATCCGCACACCGCTGGTCGCGCTGTTCTTCTGGAAAGGCGACGATGTCGTTGAAGCGCAAAACCTGTGGCGGCGTTGGTACCGCGCGCATAACCTGCCACAGACCCACGGCCAGCGGCAGGTGCCCACGACCATCGTGACCGTTCTTGGCGACGAATCCGAGCGCAAGGAACTCCAGGCGCTCGTTGATGGCGGCGTCCCGATCGACATTCTTTGGCGTGACGCCGGCGGCACTCGAGAAACAGTCTGGTTTCAGGCCGGCGACGATCCATACCACGAGCCGGGTATGCTCTGGCTTAATTCCGGGACCTGGGAGATTGACACGGCGAAGTACCCGCAAGGTTTCAGGCCGTTGAGCGACTGGGCGCATGCCCGCAACATGCAGACCATGCTATGGTTCGAGCCCGAGCGGGTGGGCGATCCGAAATCATGGCTCGGTAGGAACCATCCCGAATGGCTTCTGCCGCATACCTCGCACGGACCAATCCTCGACGAAGGCAATCCGGCGGCGCGGCAGTGGCTGACCGACCATATCAGCGGCATGATCGAGTCGCAGGGTTTGGACTGGTATCGCGAGGACATGAATGGGGCCGGGCCACTGCTCGCGTGGCGGAAGAACGACGCGCCGGAGCGACAGGGGATGACGGAGAATCTCTACGTGCAGGGACACCTGGCCTTCTGGGACGAGTTACGTCGTCGGCATCCCCACCTGCGCATCGACTCCTGCGCCTCTGGCGGTCGCCGCAACGACCTGGAAACTATGCGCCGTGCTGTGCCGCTCCTGCGCAGCGATTTCCAGCATGCGCACATGCCCGGCGTCATCGAAGGCAATCAGGGCCACACTTACGGCTTGTCGTTCTGGCTGCCGTTCCAGGGCACCGCGACTTTCGGCGCCGGCCCTTACACTGCCCGCAGTTTCTACCTCCCATCCTTCGGCATGAGCGGCAGGCTCTGGAAGAATAAGCCCGAGAATATCGTCGCGATGCGCCGGGCCTACACCGAATGCCGCCGCATCGCGCCCATCATGCTCGAAGGTGACTACTACCCGCTCACCCCGTACAGCCTCGCTCATGACCAGTGGATCGCCTGGCAGTTCCACCGCCCCGAAGAAGGCGACGGCGTGGTGCAGGCCTTCCGGCGCAAAGACTGCGGCGAGATGGCACAGATTTACCGCTTGCGTGGTCTTGACCCGGCGGCCGTGTACGATGTAACGAACTTCGATGTGGAAGGTTCAATGAAGGCACTCGGTGCAGACCTGATGGAGAAGGGGATGCCGGTGGAAATCAATGACCAGCCCGGCGCCGCGGTGATTATGTACCGAAAAGACGCGATGAGAGGAGAAATGATATGACCAAGTTTGCGACAAACGACCGTCTGACGATTTCCTTCTGGATTTGGGCCATCTTCGACATGGAGTCCAATCCATTTTATGACGACCTGGAGCGTCGGTTTGTGGAGCTCAGGGAGCGGGGGTTCAACTGCATCCGGATCGAGTCCGGCGCCGGGTTGTGCCACGACAAGTACGGCCGCCCGCGCGGGGAGCAGGCGTTCCAGGAATGGATGCCCGGCGGGCACGTGCGGATGTTCCGCGGCTCTTCGGATCGGTTCATGGAAGGCCGCTGCGATCCGCTGAAGCGACTGATCGAGATCTGCACGCTGGCACAGCAGTACGAGGTGAAGGTGATCCTATCGAGCTGGTACTACCTGCACACCTACTGGTTCGCCGACGAGACCATCAACGCGGAGCTGTTGGGGCTGCCGCATGAGGAGCGCTTCCTGTACTTTACGCAGGCGCTGGATTTCCTCCTGGTGGAACTGGAGCAGCGTGGATTGCAGGATACGATCGCCTTTGTGGAGATCTTCAACGAGGCCGATGGGCTGCCCTTTCTCGGCAGTTACGGGGAAAAGAATCAGCCGCAGGAGGAACTGAACCGCTGGCGAAGCTGGCACGAGGATGGTCTGGAGTTCATGAAGGCGCGCCATCCGAGGATTCGCTTCGCGCTGGACACCTACACGCCGTGGATCAACATGGAACACGTGCCGCGGAACATGCAGGTCTGGAACTTCCACAGCTACTACCTGTGGTCCGTCTATGACGTGCTGGAGCACGCGATC
Source organism: Armatimonadota bacterium (assembly GCA_044344305.1). Taxonomy (GTDB): domain Bacteria; phylum Armatimonadota; class Hebobacteria; order CAIYQO01; family CAIYQO01; genus JBAXQQ01. The sequence continues at coordinate 10,155 of JBIJDE010000022.1, read as the reverse complement.
ACCTGGGGCGAGGCCGCCGAGGAACCTGTGGTGGACGAGGACTTTCGCCGCTACCTGCGCCGCGATCCGGTGCCTTACCGCAAGGTCCGCACCTGCCGCGGCGACCGGCCGCCCATCGCCCTTGATTGGTATCGGCGGGTTTGGCTGTATCGCAACTTGGAGCCCGCAGTCCTGCCGGAGTTGGAACGCGTCATCGAGGACAACCTGAACCGGAATATCGAGACGTTCAAGAAGACCGCCACGGACGCCGTGGCGCAGGCCGTGAAACTTAGGGACCAGCACTATCCCGGCATCCCGTTGGTCATGGGCGAAGGCGCGAGCTATTGCGCCCTTGCGGCCATGCGCTGGGAAGAGCGCTCGGACGCCTACTGGGAGGTCGTCGAACATGCGACGCGTGCGTACCGCGAGCACGGGCTGTGGGGCGCCGTGGCGCGGACCTGCTGTGGCCCGGAAGACCCGTCCTGGCACGAATTCCCCGATCGTCTGAAACGGGTGAATGATGTGTTTGCTGGGATGCTCACATGAACCATAACCCCACCACACATTCACAAATCATCACGCTCGATGGGTCGGGATGGAGGATCGCTACCGACCCAGATAATACAGGGTACGAGGAGAAATGGTTCGCGGTTCCGCAACCGGATGCTAAGCCGGCAACGGTGCCCTGTACGATGCAGGAGATATTCCCCGATTCCTCCGGGCTTGCGTGGTATTGGAAGGAGTTTACGGCGCCGGCCAATCCGCATGCCGGCGGCCGCTGCCTGCTCCGTTTCTGGGCGGTGGACTACAAGGCCGACGTTTGGCTCAACGGAAAACCGCTTGGCACCCACCTCGATGCCGAGGAACCGTTTACGCTGGATGCCACTGAGGCCATACGGCCAGGAAGTAATCTGCTGGCCGTGCGGGTGCTCAATCCGGCGGGCAACCCGATTGACGGGCTCACGCTTGGCAATACGGTCCGCGGTTGTAAGACTGGAGTGCCGGGCGCCGTCTGGAACTTTGGGGGTATTCTGGATTCGGTGGAGCTGTTGATTGCGCCGCCGGTGCGGCTTGAAGATCTCCACCTCATCACGGACTGGAAAAGTGGCGGCATCACAGCACAGGCCAATATCCGCAATGCCGGTGCGGGAAAGACCCGCGTACGGCTGATTCTTTCCGTGGCGCCCGCGGTGGGCGGAACCAGGATCGACGAGACCGTTCAGGAACAGGAGGTTTCGACCGGGGACACCGTGTTGAACGGCACGCTCCGGGTGGCACAGCATCGGCTGTGGGAGCTGGACGATCCGGCGCTGTACCGCGTGACGGCTCGCGTCGAGGATCTGGGTGCCGGGTCTGTCGACGAACAATCCGACCGGATCGGGTTCCGGGATTTCCGGTTCGAGGATGGCTATTTCCGACTCAACGGTCGGCGCATTTTCCTGCGCAGCGCGCACACCGTCTGGTCCACGCCGGTGAAGATGCATTCGGCCCGCGACCGCGAAATGCTCCGGAAAGACATTCTTTACGCCAAGGCCATGGGGTTCAACACGCTGCGCTACCTGCCATTTGCCGCGCCACGTTGCCAGCTCGATCTGGCGGACGAACTCGGGGTGATGGTCATGCAGCAGTCCATGTCGAGCTGGATGATGCCCTGGCCGAAAGATCCGCAGGCTCAACCTTCGGGTGCGGAGATGTTTGACCGGTCGCTTTTGGGGATCATCCGGCGGGACCGCAACCGCCCCTGCGTTACCATGTGGTGTTTTCTCAATGAAACCCCCGATGGTCCGATCTTTCGCCATGCTGTCGCGGTGCTGCCGAAAGTCAGGGAACTGGACGATTCGCGTGTTTGCCTGCTCAATAGCGGACGCTTTGATGGACAGTGGGAGACCATCGGTGGCCTCAGTAATCCAGGCATGCGAACATGGCATGCTATGGACATACGAGAGCATCATGCTTATCCCCCGGTTCCTCATGGTCCCGACGAAATTTGGGATTTGCGTGGATGCAAGGTTCCTCGTGAGGGTGAAAAACAAAAAACGCCCTTCTTTTCGGCATACTTCAATTCGCTGAACCCATCTGACAGGAATGGTCCGCTCTTTTTCTCGGAATACGGTATTGGCAGCGGTCAGGATCTAGTCACATTGACCCGTGAATTCGAACGGCTGGGCGCCGCGGATTGCATGGAGGCAGGATACTATCGGAGCCAACTGAAGGCATTTATGGCGGATTGGGAACGCCTGCGACTGGCGGAAGTCTTCGGCCGGCCGGAGGACTATTTCTACGCCTGCCAAGCCGCCAACGCGAGCCAGCGAACATTGGGTCTGAATGCCTTGCGGTCCAATCCCGATCTGGTCGGGCACAGCATGACCGCGTTCTTCGATGAAGTAGGCTGCGGCGAAGGGCCGCTGACGATTTTCCGCGACATCAAGCCCGGGGCTCTGGATGCGCTGCGCGACGGCTTGGCGCCGTTGCGTTGGTGCCTCTTTGTCGAGCCGCATCAACTGTATAGGGGCTGCACGGTCAAGATTGAAGCCCTGCTGGCCAACGAGGACTCACTGAAACCCGGTGACTATGAAGTCGACGTGTCCATCTTCGATCCAGACGAGAGACCGGTATTCAAGAAGAAGGTCACCGTAACGGTCCGCGACCCGAAGACGAATCCACCTTTCGCCCTGCCCGTGCTTTCTGAGGATGTGAAGATTGACGGGCCGGCGGGCCGTTATCGGCTGGCGGCGAACTTCGTGTCCGGCGCGGCAGCGGCGGGGCGTCCGGTCAAGTTTTATGTGGGCGATCCGGCGACGATGCCGCCGGTGAAAACCGCTATCACGCTCTGGGGCAAGGACGAGGGGTTAGAGCGCTGGTTGAAGGAACACGCCATAGCGTTTCAAGCCGCGGTCGAAGGGCAACCACCGCAGAAACGCGAGGTCATTCTGGTAGTCGGTAACGCGGCGAAGAACGCAGAGCGATTCAAGGAGTTGACCTCGCGAATTGCCCGCGGTTCGACCGTCGTTTTCCTTACGCCACAGGCGATGGTTGACGATGCGGAAGTCCCTGTTAAACAAATGTTTGATTGCCCAGACATTTGGAATCTCTACTGGTTGCCGCTACCCCAGAAAGGGATTTGGGGGACGTTGGATTTTTGGTTTGGACCTGGCTTATATCACAGGGATGATTGGGCACGGCGACATCCGATCTTCGATGGATTGCCTTGTGGCGGACTAATGGATTGGACGTTTTATCGAAGCATGTTGCCTCGGTGGGGTAAGAGTCTGGTCAATATCACTGAACCGGATGAAGCAATCTGTGGCGGCATCAATACTTGTTTTGGCTATAGCTCCGGCGTTTATGTCGGTGAATGGCATTTGGGCGCCGGGCGTTTTATCGCCAATTGCCTGAACATTCGCGACAATCTCGGAAAGGATCCTGTGGCCGAACTGTTATTGAGGAACATGCTGAACTATGCGGCGCGCGACATCGATAAGCCTCTGGCCGATCTGCCGGCGGATTTTGATAAGCAATTGGAGAGTATGGGGTACAAGGCCGTATGTTCGAACAAAGATGGAGAATTGGCATTATGAAACACACACAGAGCGGTAAATACGAAGTGTCACGAATGGCGGGTGTACTTCTTATGGGACTGCTGTTGGTCGCAACCAACATCGCCACAGGACCGAGAAAGCAGCGACGCTTAACGCAAAACAAAGGAGAAAAGAATCATGAGTAAAGAGTGGGTGCAAGAACATCTGACGGATGCGAAGGCGAAGCCGCCGTTCTCGTTTGTCTATGACGGGAAGGCGTCGGAGGCACTGCTGGCGGAATGGCCGAAGAAGGTCGAGGTGAAGAAACTCGACACCAACCGCACGCAGCACACCATGACGTGGACAGATCCGAAGACCGGGCTGGAGGTGCGCTGCATCGCCATCGTTTATCAGGACTACCCGGTGGTCGAGTGGACCGTCCATTTCACGAACACTGCCGACAAGGATAGCCCGGTGCTCGAGCAGGTGATGGGGTTGGATGCGGCCGTCGCGCCGGAGGCCGTTGGTCAGATCGTGCTCCATCGTCTGAACGGATCGCCATCCGAGATTGACGACTGGATTCCTTTCGATCAGCCGTTGGCAGCGGGGAAACGCATCGATTTCGCGGCGACGAATGGTCGGTCGTCCAATGTGTCACCCTGGTTTAACGTCGACTGGGGCAATGGCGGGACAATCACGGCCATCGGTTGGTCGGGGCAGTGGTGTGCGTCGGTGGAGTTCAAAGATGGCCAGATTCGTACGCGCGCCGGCATGCAGAACCTGCGCACAGTGCTGCACCCGGGCGAAAGTGTCCGCAGCGCACGCATTCTGCAGCTCCACTGGCAAGGTGGCGATCAGTTCCGCGGCTACAACCTGTTTCGCCAGGCGATGCTGGCGCATATCATGCCACGTATCGGCGGGCAGCTTGTCGTGCCGCCGATTGTTCATCTCAGCACCTCATTCTACGAACTGAACGATTCCAACGAAAAGAATGTGCTGTCGCATTTGGAGTCTATCAAGAGGTTGGGATTCGAGATGTTCTGGCTTGATGCCTACTGGACTGGTCCGAACGGGTTTCCCGACAGCATGGGCAACTACGGATTTCCCATTGAGCGCGTGGAGCCGAAGGACCGCTTCCCGAACGGTCTGAAGGTGATTGGCGACGCGGTCAAGGCGGAAGGCCTTGGCTTCGTACTCTGGTTCGAACCGGAACGTGTGGCGTCTGGAACCTTCATCGCCAAGGAACACCCGGAATGGGTGATCGGTAATCTTTTCAACCTTGGGATTCCCGAGGCCCGCCGTTTCATGACCGACTATCTCAATGCGGCCATCAAGGCCTATAAGGTGAGTTGCCTGCGCATCGACTACAACATCGACCCGCTGGGTCCCTGGCAGACCATGGATGCCAAGGATCCCAGCCGGACTGGCATGACTGAGATGCGCTATGTCGAAGGGCTCTACCAGATGTGGGATGACATTCTGCGGGCCAACCCGAAGCTGTTCATCGACAACTGCGCCAGCGGTGGCCGCCGGATTGATCTGGAGACGATGTCGCGCTCCATCCCGCTCTGGCGGAGCGACAATACCTGCGACATGCTGGACCATCAGGCCAAGACTGTCGCGCTGGCCGCAATCAAGAACCAGTTGATGAGCGGCGGCCTGAACCGGTATGTGCCGTTCAGCACCGTGGGCCAGATGGGTGCCACGCCGTATCTTTTCCGCAGCGGCTTTAATGCCGGCATCGCCTTTGGCGAGGATGTGCGGCCCAAGGACTATCCGCGGGATCTCCTGAAGCAGGGGATCGCCGAAGGCAAGCGTATCCGCAAGTACTTCTTCGGCAACTTCTATCCCCTGGTCGAGTCCGGGCACGATGCGAGCGGCTGGTGCGTGTTGCAATATCATCGGCCGGTGCAGGGCGACGGTATGGTCATGGCGTTTCGTCGGGAGCAGGCACTGGACAACACCCGCGTCTGCGAACTGCGCGATATCGACCCCGCAGCGAGTTACCGCGTGACGATCTACCGCGCGTACGAGCCAGAAGCGCCGCTGGTGATGAAAGGTGCCGAACTTCAGAAGTTCAAGGTCGTGATCGACGACCGCCCGGGTTCCGTTATTGTGGAGTACTGCTGCCTGTGAAAGGATACCGTACACATGAAATCAAAATTACTGAAACAAATATGCATTCCTTTAAAGGATAAATAACATGAACCCAAACACCACCACACCTTCGCAAACGAACACGAAAGGGGTATGAAACACTCAAAAACAAAAACGCTCAAAACGAACCAACATTCAACCCCCAGCGCCGATGCATCTGCCGTATCCGGCGAGATCATGTTCCGCGCGAGACAGTGACGTCACTGATTTTATCGACCTACCGTGTATTGCTACATATTTCCACTTGTGAAATATTGATGCAACAGTAGAAGATGAATTAATAGGCGATTGTTTTGAATATAGATAAAAAATGAAGGTATGACATAAGTTTTCTATAATTTATAATTCAGCATAATTTAAATTGCTGCTATATTATAAATCAAAGGTTACGAATAACTGTGTTAATCTACATTCAGGTAAAAGATGATAAAAATTGAAACAAGTTTTAACGAATGGTGGTCGAAAAACAAAACGTTGTTTGACGCTGTTCTTTTTGATATAGACGGGACATTGATTTCCGGCAATGACCATTTGCCGGGTGCCAGCGAATTGCTGGCGCAAATGAGACAGGATGGCCATCCATTTTATTTGCTGACGAATGACGGCAACCATTCAACTATTGAAAAAAGCCAGATTCTATCAAATGCTGGAATAGATGTTTCACCGGATGAAATTATCTCCTGTGGTTCCGCACTGGGTAGCTATGCCAAAAAGAACGGATTTACCGGCAAAATGTTTTATGTTTTGGGTGAACTCGGCACCCCGGATTATGCCGAACTTGGCGGTCTTAAAGTATGTCGTGACCCTGATAAAATCGGCACATGTGAAGGTGTTATTATCGGTGAAGGGAATTACGATTGGGAAAGCAATATAAATGCGGCATTCAACTATTTTATCAAGAATCCGGGAAAGCCACTGGTCGTGCCTAATCCTGATAGCTACTGGCCGGCGGGTCCGCATGGCGAGTTATGTATCGGTGCCGGCGGTAAGGCGCGTTTTATCTGTGCAGTGCTTGCGGATATGGGAATAACAATTCATCCGGTATATCTGGGCAAACCATCGACTGCAATATTTGATCTGGCATTGGAAACTTTATGTGACAGGTATGGTTTGTCACCAGACATTGACCGTAAACGTATATTGATGCTGGGTGATTCAATGCGTTCCGATATGCAGGGGGCAATGAATAGCGGTTTATCATCATGCCTGCTGCTTACCGGCATCACAAAAATGTGGCAAATTGAAAATATCCCAACAGAAGATTTGCCGGATTATCTTTGTAATGGACTCAGTTGAATTGCCCTTATATGTGGTAATTATGCAGAAGCTGCGGGCAACCACATTGGGATTGCCCGTACAAAATACACGATACCGTAGGGGCAATCCCTTGTGGTTGCCCTGTGCATAGCTAAAAATAAGAAAATCATCTGATGCGAGGTATATTATGAAAAATATTTCTGATGCGAATTCAAAATTGACATTATCATGGCGTATCGGCCTGATGCAGTGGGAGACAGATGAAGCATTCGATAGATTGCTTGAAATGCTGCTGCAACACTGGTCAGTGGTGGATGAAATTGCACTTTTTGATACTATAACTCATCACCTGTTTATCCCACTTGATGACTATGCAAAGCGGATGGCAATTGCGGCACGGCGAATTGAAGCATTGCATCAGGCAGGCATACCTTCTGTTGGAATAAATGTGCTTTGTACCATTGGCCATATCAACGAGGCCTGGTCATATATGCCGGCATTACCTTTTCAACCAATGATTGGTCATGACGGCAGTGTATCTACCGGATGCGCTTGCCCAAACACAACGCAAATGCGCGAATATGTAAAATCAAAATATGCTATGGTTGCCGATACCAATCCAGATTTTATTTGGGTAGATGATGATATTCGAATGCACAATCACGGGGTTGCCTGGGGTTGTTTCTGTCCTATTTGCCTGGACATATTCGCAAAAACTACCGGATGCCAGATGACACGGGAAGAACTTGCCGGTGCATTTGACAACCCGGATAGCGGGGAGATACGCGAGTGGTGGGTGAAGCAAAATAATGCCACTATTGAATCTTTACTGGTAGATGTGAAAAATGCTATCCGTGGCGTAAATCCAAAAATTGCCATCGGCAAAATGAGTTGGGGTCCCGGTTGGACGACTTATTCCGGGAAAACATCCAGCAACTGGTTTACTGCCCTCGATGCCACAAAAGCACGTCCCGGCGGCGGTTTTTATACGGATGCCACACCTATAGCAATGTTTGAAAAAGTATTGGAATGCGGTCGTCAAATAATTTCACTCCCATCACAAATAGAAGATATTCAATATGAATTGGAGAACTTCCCTTATCAAAAGTTAAAAAAATCAGCAACAGCAGTAGTAAATGAATGTAGTCTGGCTTTGGCTTACGGATTAAATGGTGTTGCTTTTAACGTACTGGGGTTGGGGATGTCGCCACAGTTTGAAGATTATTTATCGTGGATAGACGCAATTCCAACCACCCGGACATTATGGGAAAAATGGGTAAAACATACCGCGGGAATGCCGGTAGGTGGATTATGGCCAGCATGGAACAGCGAAATAATGGCGCGCCGCACAGTGAAAATTGGTGAAAACTGGCTTGGATTTCCGGGGCAATATAATATTAATAAGCCAACAGTACTGGGTGAAATTGGATTACCGCTATCAGCAGAAAAGTCGAAAAACGGAACAATATTATGTGGGCGCATAGCAGAGGCATTTACCGATGAGGAACTCAAAGAGATTCTTGCTGGCGGGGTATTCATGGATTCGGTTGCGTTGGAAACTATAACAGAACGTGGTTTTGGCAGTCTTGCCGGTGTGCGAATTGCCCAACGACTGGACAATGGATTGTGGGAACGATTTACTGATGATGAGTTAAATGGTAATGCCGCCGGTAATGTCCGTGATGCCAGAATTGAGTTCTGGGGTGATGCAAAAGGAATGGGTGATGTACTGGAACCGATTGCGGAGAATGTCCGGGTATTATCTGTGATCGAAGATTATTTTTGCCGTCCACGTGGTGCAGGTATGACTGCATTCGTAAATGAATTGGGTGGTCGTGTTGTTGTTGCGGGTTACGCCCAGTGGATATTCCTGCATTCGATAGCAAAACGCCGACAATTGCAGAATGTTGCCGATTGGATAAGCAGCAACACCATGCCGGTGCGCATTGATGAGGCTGTTCCTTTGCTGGCGGTTGTTCGGGTTGCTGATGATAATAAATATGGTGCTGTTATGCTGTTGAATGCTGGCATGGATTTAATCCCGGAAGCGACTATTCATCTTCGATTTAAATCAGGTAAAGCAAAACTGCTGAGAATTGGCCATGATGAAGTTATAATTGATGTTATTCCCGAGGAAAATGGTGGGGTTCTGAAATTGAAAAATATAGAACCATGGGGATTACGAGTCATTATCATTGAGAAAAATTAACAGGAATGAGGAAATAGTTTCATGAGTGAATCACAAATTACCGGATTAATATTAGTGTGTTTCGCTGGCATTTTAGCCGGCGCTATTGCCTTGCCAATTAAATATATGCAACGTTTTCGTTACGAACATTGGGCATTAATAGCAAATATTGTCGCACTGGTTCTGTTGCCGTGGATATTTGTCCTCACTCTATGCCCGAATGCTATTACCGCTTTCTCGTCATTGCCGGTATCTTTGTTGTTAAAGGCGAACCTTTTTACCATCGCATGGGGTATCGCCAACGTAATGGTGGGGATATGCCTGGTACGCATCGGGGTCAGCCTTACTATTGGGTTAATGATGAGCATTGGAATGCCTATTGGCGTGCTGTTGCCGATGATACTGCGAGGGACAGGTGCATTTTCTCAGGCTCCTCCATTGCAATCACCTGCAGGTTATGTCATTCTGGCAGGTGTAGCAGTCTTAATGGCAGCAATATATTTTACTACCGTCGCCGGATTTGGACGCGACCGCATATTGCATCAACAAAATCGCGGCACCACCGGTTTTACCAGTGGATTGATTATGACGATATTAGCTGGTTTCCTGCAGGTAGGGTTATCATTCGCCTTTGTCTATACCCAGGCAGACATCGTAATTGCATTGCAAAACCAGGGTGCTAATGATATCGCATCGATAGCGGGAGTATGGGCAATAGCATTGCCGGGTGGTGCATTAGTAAATATTCTGTACCCGGTATGGCTACTTAATACAAAACGTGGTTGGGGTGAATTTGCCGGGAATTGGCGGGAAATGGGATTAGGTTTGTTAATGGGAATAATCTTCTTCAGTTTTGTAATTCTCAATGGCAAAGGAATGCTGATGCTTGGTTCCCTGGGTGCATCTGTAGGTTTTGGCGTTTATCAGGCATTAATGATGATAACATCACAAGTAATAGGATTTGCCCATGGAGAATGGCGCGGAATAAACGGTCTCCCCCGCCGCCAAATTTACATTGCGTTGGCAATTCTGCTGGTAGCAGTATGTTTGATGGCG
>JBIJDE010000234.1:0-7407 GCA_044344305.1 Armatimonadota bacterium | reverse complement strand
GGGCTACCAGTACCAACCCAGCTAAATGGGTTAGTCGCTCGGATTGCCGTCTTAAACTTATCAGCATTGCCACCCGGGTCATTATCCCAAGCCGACTGCAATGTCCAACGACCACCCTTGACCCGCTACATCCCATCATCCGCACTCTCACGCATAAAGTCGTCAGTAAACATCACCTGAGAAAAGGCGTTAACAGTAAGTAATATGAAGATAAAAATGATATACCGCACGGTTAAATGATACACTACAAACGTAAAAATTGACAATTGCAAATGGTAAATGGCAAATCAGAGACATGTGGCGTTACCGTCCCGGTGACGCTAACTGCGTAAGAGAATGATAAATGCTGAAATTTATTCACGGTTCATCTTTTTTCCGAGCGGGACGCTCTTAACACCTTTCGAATGAAAAGAGAAGTATTATTTTACATCGATTAAAAGGATAAGAATGACTATCAACCTCATCCCTTAAATCCTATTAATCGATGCGAAAAACGACAAAAAAACGACAAAATGCCGGTGTGGCGGAATGGCAGACGCAGTAGACTCAAAATCTACCGAGGGTAACCTCGTGGGGGTTCGACTCCCTTCACCGGCACCAAAATTTCTTATTTCATTTCCTCATGAATTGTGGTTGCATTAATGTATATTTTAATTTGAGTATACATGGGCAGTTTTATATTATATGTTACCTGCATCTTTTAAAAATTAAAAATGTATTGTTTACCGCCACCACTGACCACTATTTTGCTACTGCAAACAAGAATTTTAATATATTATCGACCCTGTGAGACACAACGGAAACTGGATTGATTAAATTTTACGAGTGAGTTTGCAAGGTCGCGATATGCTCCCCGGCAGTTTTGACTATTTTCAAAAAATGAACGCAATTCCCCATTCATCCCCTTCCAGGATACAGGTGGTAATGAAAGGCAGCTAATTAATGATAGTAGGCGTCCCACCCCCCGGCTTCGTAGAAAAATTCCGCAAAACCTTGCAACAGAACGGAGTTGAGTTGACGGAGAAAGAGTGAAGTGGGGAATTAATTGGTGACTGAAGCTATTTATCCAAGCACGATTATCAATAACAATACTAGAAAACAACGTCGAAAATATTGCAATACAGATAATAGAACCGTTGAAAAGCTGTTAAAAATAACCGCAAATCCCACTCCTCGACGACGGCGACGGCAGGATACAGGTGGTAATGGAAGGCAGCTAATTAATTAATGATAGTATCTATCCCCCGACCCCAGCGGTGGTCGCATGTAAACAGGCAGATAGCCAGAAATTATATGCGACCCGTTTGTTATAATTTGTTCGGTAAGTTTTTTACGTAGTCTATCCTTGAATCAGCTCACTTTTCTTTTAATATAATATTTTTATTATATTTTATTAAATAGTCTGTCCCTGAATTATCCCATATTTTAATTTTCATCTCTATGGTGTATATTTACATTATAATAAATTCACATGATGGCATGATATTAAAAACGAGGTGATTTATGGCAACGGCTGCGACGGCTACTAATCAGCAGTTATCTGAGATAATTGCTAAGGTTGGCATATTGCCGACTAATATGCTGGAACAATTGATGAAACGCGCGGATACTCTTGACGAGTGGTTGGGACGCGCATCAACTGACCACATGGAGCACATAAAAGAGCATGCCAATATTAACATAACTAACATTACTTTATTCATTAAATAAAGCCTCCTTTAAAAGTATAAGGTATAAGTTTATATAGCCATCTGACGGCACGCCACCGAGTTCGGCTTGGCCCCTCATCTCGGCCAGGTGAAAGGCGAAGTCGATGCTCGGGATAAGTTCGCACGGGAAAGCGTTATCGCCGTGTGCGGTTGGCTGGCGTTTTTACCGGAAAGGCTTTTAGACGCAAGAAGCTGCGCGTTTCGACCTGGTTGATCGGCGTAATAGTGCCACTCGGATAATCGATATAACAAACCTGCCAGAAATCGCCATGATCAGGATCGCTGACATTATTGATCAGCTCCTGAGGACCGAAATACCGAATGGGTGCATTATTCACTGATACCGCCAGGCGCGAGTAAGTGTGCGCCGTGACGCCATGATCATTGTAATAGTGCACGTATAATAAGTACCGCCCAGGCACCGCTGTATTCATGGTGATGTGCTCAGGTCCGCGGCCATCGGTGTCATCCACGTCCAGAGAAGGATTATCGTCGGAGTTGCCGATTACCCCCCAATCGGGCGATTCGTTGAAAAAGCCGCAGTCATCGTCACCACCGGGTTGCCCCCCCGGTTTCACCAGGTGTAAATCGATGTCCGTGCCGTCGGTGGACCAGGACAATTCGGTCCATAATGCCATCGAAGGGATGGTTGCATTCACGTGGATAACGCGCGAAGTTTGTCCCTGCCAGTTGGTGGCGGTGATGGCGATCGTGTTGTCGCCCGGGGAGAGGACAACATTATGGGTGAAATCACCGACGGCTGTGATTTCCAATCCGCTGGGATTGCCATTGAGGGATATTTTCACGGTCGTGTGCTCGTCCATATTCGTGATGGCCCCGGAGACGCGGCAGACGCGAGTGTTGAACGTGCTATTATCTGTCGGGCTCTGAACCATGATTATCGGTGCTTTGTTTCCTGAAGACAGAAGCGTATAGTCATTATGAAAAGAAGGAGCATACGTCAATTGTGCTACACTTCCTTGATCCATCACGGTGCCGGCTTTGACCATGTTCTGATACGCATCTCCGAGATTGATCCCGGTGGCCAGATTGGCCAGCAGTTCATAATTCCGCCACCAGCCGTCAGAATCGCTTTCGGTCCAGCCCGCGTAAGCATACACGCCTGCGGCACTCAATGCATCCACCATAGTCATATTCTGCAAACTGTGACAGGCGTTAGTAATCACGAAAGTATTATTGAAAGCATTTTTCGGATAGTGCGCGGCAATAAATGCCGGGGTGATGGCATATACTTTCTTTTCGAACCAACCAAGGAAACCATACCCCGCGATGTTACACTTGATGAGTTTGGGACACGCCTCTCCTGGTTGTGCCACCAATGCCTCTTTGTAGAGGATGTTGTTTTCTAAACTTCGTTCCGTGCGTGTGGCGTAACTGACATAACCGTCGTTGTTGTAGGTAAAGAGCCCACCGTGCGTCATCAGCACCACCACCCCGTACTGCGAGAGATTGGATGCAAAGAAATCAATGCTGGCACCGGCATTCAGGATATCGGTGTCGTGCTGATACCCGCAGTTTTCCAACAAACGGCGATAATCGCCTTTCAGAGACGCGCCTTGCTGGAACCAGTTCCCGGGCTGATCATCGAACGGATTTATCCACACCGATTTTGCCACCGGAGAGGTGGCTCTTCCAGCTCGCGCGCGTTTGAGCAGCGTCGTGGCGCGCGAGCTGAAGTCGACGGGGATTTGCGGGGGTGGCGGTGTGATCCACTGCTCAACGGTACCACATTTATACACCACGTTCAGCGAGTCTGCCTGGGCGGTGGCAGAGGCGATCTCTGGATTGGAACGGAGCTGGTTGGCCACTTCCGCGTAAGCCATTCCACTCGGTGTTGTCTGGAGCTTAGTTTCAATCAGCCCGGTAATATCATCGTGGAGTTGGGCAATTGTCGTGAGTTGTTCCGTAGTGAGCTGGTTGATTTTCGGCGCGGAACTGCCCCCACTCCCACACCCTGAGAACGAGAGCGTGATTATGAGTGCAATCACCAGCAGCGTTAGACTTGTCTTGTATCGTTTCATCATGTATCCCCTTATAGTCGTCAGTAAAGGGTACTGACGACTCAGTTTAGATAAAATCTATTCTATTTACTTTTTGGGAGCAGGCATCTTTCCACCACATTCATGGCAAAAAGTTAACCCTTCTTCAACTTTAGCTTTGCATTTTTTGTTTGGGCAAGTTATCAATGTTTTTGCTGCTGGAGCTTCTGATAATTGTAGAGTGCCGCATTTTGTACAAAACTTGCTTTTTAATGTCAGGTTTGAATTACATCCATCTTTTAAGCATACTGTTGGGATTAGACTTACTACATTATTAATAGCCTTGTCTAAGGCTTTACCAACGGAACTATTAGTAAATTCCTTTGTTCCAACTATAGGCTTTCCATATTCATTGGTTATTACAAATTGTGTTGAACTTGCTTCCCCTGAACATTCAGCTGTTTTGATAATGGCGCCTGTTCTGGCATTGACTAATTTAAATGTCAGCTTTATGGTGGTACTTTGACTTTGTATAAAGATGATGTCAGTTTTTGTTACCTTTATATAAGTTATTTTACCTAGAATATACAAATCAGCTTTTTTTAATTGCCCTAATTTACTAAAATCATTACTATCGTACAGTCCTGATTCTTCATTAGCTTGATCAACAATTGTTTGATCAACATCAACTTTATCAAGCAATGCGTATCTTCCAGTGATTACTTTGCTTAACTCATTATTAATCATATCTGGAATATGAAATCCTAATTGCCAATTCGCATAATCAGATTTGTCTTGAAAAGGCAAAACAGCAATAGTAAGCAATTTTTTATCGTTATTTTCTGGAGTAACAATAGGTCCATTTAATGCTTTTCCTAATTTATCCAAAAAATATGCGCCAGCTTTTGCACCTGCTTTTTTCAAAGCGCTTTTACCTGCAATTAATTCTGTGATTTCTACGGCAACATCCTGTGCATCGGTAATTGCTAATATTCTGGCATCTTCACGTGATATAGCACGAACTTCAACTCTTGATTTGCAACTAAATAATTTGTCATTTGTTCTACCAGCTGATTCGCTGAATGCCTCACCAATAATCAAAACGTCGGCGCCATATTTTGCCATAAATACACGCGCTTCAGCACTCATAGGATTTTTCAAAATAGTTGTAACATCTTCTGAATTTCGTTGAGCAGCATATAAGCCTTGATCAACTACATGATAGCCATTTTCTACTAACTGTTTAATTATTTCAGTTTCAGCAGCAGGATCAACTACCGGACGCGTTATATGATACTCAGGTACAAGTACCATAATTTTCACATTTGGATACTTTAATTCAGCATTAGCACATAATGCCAAACAAAGCACCAGTAAGAACATCGTTGTCTTAGTCATTTTAAATTCCCTATTTTTTTATTTACCATATACCATTCATGGTATTGATATCCAATCAAAACATTAAACTTAACAATATTTTTACTCAACATCACATTAGTGTAAGCAACAACACCACACAAGTTCAATTTAATACAGTCGTAGCGGATAGTAATTGACATTCAATATAATCTCCTTTTAATCGTAGATGCAACTTTGCCACTCCAGACTACTCAGAAATATGAGCTAACAGTTCTCACCTATTAGCTTGCATAATAATATTCAATAATATTAATCCTTACAATACGCCTGTGTGCATATTTTTCTGCACCTACGTGCAAATGTACCGACTGAGTCTTTTATCAAAAACTTTTATAATTCTCATGCCGATGCTATGAATGTTGTTCAGGTACTTCTGGTTTGCCGGATGCATCCCAGGTTATTAATGAATCATTTAAATATATTAGCGTTGCCCGTGTGCGCACTACCTTCCCGAATGCGCCAACTGCCGGCACTCCCCATGCGGTATATATGCTGCCGTTAATACGACTTACTGTACGTTCGTCTTTAAGACCAAGATCGCTTGCAATTTCCTTATTTGTCATACCTTGTGCTAAATGCGCAATGACTTCCTGCTCGATAAATGCTAACAGGTGTAATGGTTAATTGCGTTTATATTGGTTTACTTTGTGTTGCCAATGTGCGATGGCGGGATCTATAATTATGGGTCCCGTCTGGACTTTGCGAATTATCTCAACAAATTGGTCTGGCAACCGATACGTCGTTTTCTTTAATAACCCATAATGAATCATTAGCCCGTTATTTTCCACTGTCCATTCTCTTTGACAAGCGGTTCACTATCTTTTTTTATTTTTCCCTCTTTGAAGAATACCTTGAAGAATACGGTAGCCCTTTCCCCTCTGATGTCTTCCTTTAAAACTTCGATCTTCTGAATCGTACCGTTACGGGTTGCCCTATCACAATTAGACTTCATGCCACCGGATAGTGCTGCGAGGTTGGCAACATTGGAGGACAGATATTTTTCAGATTCTGAATACTTGCCATCGTTAGCAGCCATGTATGTTGCGACTACTACCTGCGACGGCGTTTTTGTGCCACATCCACTAATCGTAAATAGTGCCACAACACACATCAACACAAATACAATATTGATCATTCTATTCATTATAATCTCCTTTTATACTAACTCAAGTTATACAATTAACCTTATTTAAGAATCGCACGTGCAAGTACGCTTGCAATATATAGACTAAAGATCATCATTAATGGTACAGCGAGGGTAGCACTTTTTTCTGAAATTTTCGATATGCGCGTACAACCGCTATAAAGGATTAGCACAAGGAAACACAACGCAAACACGATTAATCCTAAGATAATCTCAATATTCTTAGAACCTAACAAGGCAGATATAAGAGATGTGACTGCGAATGGAACAACAGCCGATCCCGCCAGAAACACATCACCTTCCCAGGTAGCGGTTCCGCGGAAAGCCAGTCGTGATAACAGACTTGCCATGAATAGACTACATGGTGGAATAAGTCCGATTAAAAACAGTCTGAAAAACAAGTTTTCCGGCATATGAATGTCGATGCCAACGAAAGAAAGGAAACTCAGCCATTCAGATAATTGCTTTGATAACGCATTGCCACTAATTGCTATCAATAGTGCAAAGATGATGCCAAACGCTATTCCTACATACATGGCACGCTGATGTCCAAGGCTTTCGTATACGTCCTTGATACCACCCATAGGATTGACCATGAATGTAAGAAACGCTTTCAGTACATCAGACGAGGTGTTTCGTACTCCTTCAGAAAACTTATTCGCAATATCTCTATTTATGCTCACACCTTCTGCTATTGGGGCACCGCAACCAACACAAAACTTCCCGCTTGCCGGGAGTTGCTTCCCGCATGAGGGGCAGAAAACCGGTTTTACATTGCTCGTTACCGAAGTGGAATGATGTCCACCATCAGTCTGCATAATTTGTGTGGCAGGTTGGATGCTACCTTTCTGTTCACTATTAACTTGTTCATTCGTCATCAGGGGAACTCCTTTTATTAATCAATATGGTTTTTTTGTTTGAATCGAAGCCAGAATAGGACAGAGTCGTCCATTCTGCCATTTCAAGGTTGAGTCAGCACCGACGAAATTGCCGTTATTCTCTACTTGAATTAACTGCTTGCCCATAAGCTCATAGTAACCATCTCCGTCTATATCCTTAGGAACAAGTTCGCCATATGGGGTTGGGTATATATTATTCTGTGTGCCGACAATGAGTTTACCAGATGCATCATAAG
>JBIJDE010000497.1:0-3829 GCA_044344305.1 Armatimonadota bacterium | reverse complement strand
AATAGCCAAACAATATGTATATATTCTGGATAATCCTGAGTCTGAAAAAAGTGAAGTAATGTTAAAAGGGTTAATATCTGATAAATTACACAATTTTTGGCTGACGACACAATCTGTATATTTATGGGGCAGTAAAAGTAAAGAAATGGCCAAACTACTGCACATTAATCAACTTCCCGCAGTGGTATTAACTGACGATCGCTACATAGTAACTGGTACAATTGTCGAACCGAAAACAGAGGACGATGTTATTCGCCTGTTACTGTCGGGCAAAGGTGAATTACCCGCATTGCCAACGGTTGAAAAGCCAACTGCTAATCCACTGAATGTCGGCAAACCATCCGAATGGCTGGTGGCCGGTTGTTGGGCGGGACCGGCAGGATTATCGCTGGATGGGTTGGATAACGAATGTTACATACGTCCTAATCCTGATGACCAGGTTGTAGTGCAAAAATTTGATAGTGTATTTGATTCACAATGGAAACCTGTAAAAGTTGCATCTACTGGCGTCTGTATAATTGACCAGCAAACCGGGGAATACGTCTGGTCTCGCGGGACTGCTTATGCCCATTTATATATTCATGCCGATAATGATACGACAGTTTGGCTGCGTCTGAAACAGACCGGGATTAAAACGCTGGGATGGCTTGACGGCAAACCGTTGGCATTTGTTACAGACGCAGAACCACCAACTGAGTTTTCAGCGACAAAAGATATTGTAGGAAATCAACCAGTTACAGTAGAGGGAAAGACTGACCAGGGGAATATATTTGCTATTCAGGTTGCCGCAGGTCAAGGTCCGCAGAAAACAGCACTTGAATTAAAACCGGGATGGCATCGGCTGTTAGTGAAATTTGTTATGCAGCACAAAAAAGATGATACCTTTGGATTTGCATCATTATTTACTGGTGCAGATGGAAAATCAGTAAATGGTATCACAGCACAATTACAGGACCCGGAAATAAATAAACTTCTTCACGAACAGGCGCAAAGCATAGAACCGATGATAAACACAAATAGCCTTGCAAATCTACCGCAAACTACAGATAAGATAAAATTACAGGTTAATCTGCGCTATAACAAAGAAAAATTAAATGAGACAGATGTTGTTATACCGTTTGTTCCATTCCAGGGGAAACTTGATATTCGCGTGTTGGATTACAATGGCAAAGAAGTTATTCAGAAAACGTTAAAGGGGTTATTTCCCACTGAATTAACGATTGATTTTGATAAAACTTTTGATGTCGGCTATTATGCCGTAAAAACTGCCATTTATGATGAGAAAGATAACCTGGTACGCGTGTTGCCACTGGATGGTTTCAGCGTGATTCGCGGCAGTATTGCACAAACTGAACGTAAATCGCAGAAAAAGATGTCAACGACTTATTATTTCTTCGGTACAGAGAAAAATCCATTATTTGTGAATGGAAACAGGGCAGATACCTTTACCTGGATGAAAAAGATGGGCATATTTAGAAATGTAGGTTCGACACCAGGTTTTAACAAGGAACTGTGGGAAGAAGTAAAAAAGAATGAGTTGATGTTTACTGTGGATTTCTGGGATTATCATTCATCTGAAAGTAATGAATATAAAAAACAGTTGGCAAAAGACGCTGGACAATACACCAGTTGGTTTAAGTCATTTAACGAAATAGACATTGTGTCGCAACGGCCAACTCCAGAAAAATGGGTAGAGCGGACAAAGTGGGAATATGAAGCAGTAAAAGCGGTCAATCCAGAATATACCTATATCGGCGGCAGCCTGGTACGTGTCAGCAAAAATGATTGGTTTGAACGTTGTCTGCAATTAGGTTTAGATAAGTACCAGGACGCCTGGGATGTCCATGCGTACCCGCAAACCCCACCCACACTGGACGCTTCATTAAGCAACAGTCCTGACGAAACCGAACTCGGGGTTATAAATACCTATAAGAAGATTGGACGGGTGAATTTAAAGCCTTTCTGGGTGGGTGAGACTGGCGCACGTTCTTCTCATGGTATTGATGCGCGCCGTTGGCAGGCGGAAGCTGTTACAAAAATGACGGCATGGGCAAATGCGCGAACAGATGTGCCAATAATCAGTTTCCTGATTCCATGGACAAGTAACCGGCATAACGCAAGCGGCGGATTTGGAGATATTCAAACTGGCCATATGCCGGCAGAGGCAGCATATTATACCGTCAGTGCGCTGATCGACGGTATGCCATACCGCAGAATTTATCCACCAGACCCGCAAATGCAAGCAGCATATTTTGGTGAAACATTGTTGGTGTGGTCCACCGGCGCGACAAAGGAATGGCAACTGCGCCTAACCCAACCGGGACCATGGTTGTTAGTTGATGTAGTAGGACGTATTACCCCATTACCTGTGGATGCAGATGGTATAGCAAACATAACCGTTAGCAATTCACCGGTGTATGTGATACGGCAGGAAAATTATGATAAGTTTACCCGATGATTGATGGTATGATTTTCAAAATCAATATCGCGCCTAACCCGAATAAATTGGACGAGTTTTTTAAAAGGTAGGGGAGCTGTCCCCAGCTCCCGCGATAGTGTCTGTAGAATAAATACGAAACGGTTAAAACGACAAAACAAGGTTAACAAATCACAACACCATGCAAAAGAAAACTGTCGCTGTTACGTTTATTTACATCATTATCACGGTTCATCGCGGGAATTGGGGACAATTCCCCTACCTCGTCAGCCAATATTTTAATTAAAATGATAACAATAAGGTGTAAAATCGTGATGCTCACGCCTGGGGTTACTCATTATGTCGACACAACGTGGCTATTAAACTAACGACAAATTTTCTCGTTGAGTAAATAATATTAAGTTCATATCAAAAACCGTTGACACGGTTGATGTAATGGGTATAATATTCAATAGTTAATGTTAACCAATCTAATATCAGTTAACATGTAACAGATTATCTTTAAAGGAGGTCAAATATGTCACCTCAAACTTCAAATCGAGGGTTTACCCTTATTGAGTTGTTGGTCGTCATTGCCATTATTGCTATCCTCGCCTCTATCCTCTTTCCGGTATTTGCCCGTGCCCGCGAAAAAGCGCGTCAAACGACCTGTGTCAGCAACCAGAAACAAATAGCGGCATCAGTACAGATGTGGGCTCAGGATCATGAAGAGCTTTTACCCGGTACAACCATCTGGACAGATATCGGTCTTGATCGTGCTGTTCTCGTTTGTCCAACAATTGGTAGAAAAATGCCAAATGGTTATGGGTATTACAGTAAGAACGCTGGTGTTGGTATCGGAACAATTGACGACCCGTCGGGAAGATATCTGACAGCAGACACTAATAACAGTATGACAAACCTGCTTGATGTTGACAGCGATGTCGACAAACGTCATTCCGGGCAAGCAGTATTTTCATTTGTTGATGGCCACGTCAGCGTAGATAAAGTAATGCGATCTATCACCGAGGCTAATGTAGATTTAATGGCTGATGATGTTATGCCCCCGTTAGGTGCATTTTCAAATCCATTCCCAATCACTAATCCTGTTTGGACACGCAGTCCGGCCGTTGACTCGCAATGGCGATACACTGCAGGTACATGGGGCGCATTGGTTGTTGGCGGATATACTGCCGGGTGGTGTCCTGATGATGGAAAACCGGCACCATGTATTGACGTTCAGCAATATGGCGGCGGCACTACGGTATGGCTGCAACGCGCATTACCAAACTACGTTAATCTGCGAGGGTGGACATTCAGCGGCAATATTAAATTATTCCCCGGCGGCAATCGTAATCTATACCTGGTAGTTCGTAATATTGACGGGGCAGATATCGTTGTTATCAAACGTTC
>JBIJDE010000060.1:0-16295 GCA_044344305.1 Armatimonadota bacterium | reverse complement strand
TTATTAAATAATGTTGATATGTATCCATATGGTACATCTGCTACAGATGCTGTAGTAGATGCTATGAATAGTGTGTGGATGCCTTTTAAAATTACTGTCAGCGGAGAAACCACTACATTTGAATATGGCACTGGTATCTGGACTGCGTCAACATTGACCACAAACTGGAATAACCCGGGTTACATTATTATAAACAGTGAAAACCAGGGTCACGGTGGTGGTCTGCGCGTAGATAACCTGAAATTTGGTGTTTCTAAATAAGGAGGGTTGAAATGAACGCAATTATACATAAACAACGTGGTTTCACGTTAATTGAATTGTTGGTCGTGATTGCCATTATTGCAATTTTGGCCGCCATACTATTCCCGGTGTTTGCCCGTGCCCGTGAAAAAGCGCGCCAGACTACCTGCGTTTCAAACCAGCGGCAGATATCCGCCAGCATTTTGATGTATACCCAGGACCATGAAGAGACCTTACCTGCGACAGCGACAGTGTGGCAAGACCTTGAACTTGACCCGGGTGTGATTGTTTGCCCAACAAAAGGAAAAAGCTTTCCCAACGGATATGGCTATCTCGCCAGTAATGGTGGTGCATCGTTGGGTGATATCCCCGACCCGGCTGCGACATACCTGACAACAGACACCACAAATATAACGCAAAATCTATTGATAAAAGATGCTGATATTGATAAACGTCATTCTGGAATGGTTGTTTGCTCCTTTGGCGACGGTCATGTCAGCGTAGATTTATTAACAAAATCCCTGGCGACAACTAATATTGACCTGATGGATTCATCAGTGATGCCGCCAACCGGCGCATTTCCCAGCCCTTACGGGGTATGGTCCCGCACTCCGGCAGCCGATAATGCCTGGAACTATGCAACATGGCAGCAAACCGGTGGCAGCGGCAGTTATACTCTGGGTTATTGCCCGGTAGATGGACAACCAACAAAACCATGTATAGCATTCGATAACTATGGCGGCGCGGCAACATGTACCCTTTACCGCACATTAGACTCATACAGCAATCTCACCCAATGGAGCTATTCAGGTTATTGGTACACATATCCAGGCGGCAACCGTTCATTAGAAATTTCTGTACAAAACGCTGCTGGAACAACAATTGTCACCCTGCGTCGCGATATGGTAACCACCGCCGGCACTCACCGACTAAAATTGAATGGCACCGACATCTTCCCATACGGGTCATCATCAACCGACCAGGTTGTTGATGGTTATTGTACAAAATGGCTACCTTTCAAATTCACCGTCAGTGCCAGCGGTACAATTCTGGAATACGGAACCCGGGTTTGGACTATGCCAAACCAGACAGCAGCCTGGAATAATCCCGCGAAGTTAACATTCAGCAATATAAACCAGGGGCACGGCGGCGGTATGCGGGTAGATGGATTGAAATTTGGAATAGTTCAGTAAAGTAATTACATCTGTATTAAAATAGATTAATACCCCTGGGGTGGCGACATGATAAGCAAACCCGGGGGTAATTTTTATGTTTAGTGTTTTCGCTTGTGTTCAGGAAATACCGGGCAACCACAGAAACTTTCGGGTACAGGCACGAATACTGTATTTGTTGCTGATTGAAAGTATGTTGGTAATTGCAGTATTCAAGCCAGTCCCCTTGTTCTGCCGACCTTCTTTGTTTTCACCTTTACTTAATTTTGAAGGTTTTATTATTTAATTTCAGGTCTTAAAAAAAAGAATAGCAGCAATAGGGAACTGACTCGAATCCCAGTATTAATCGGATGATTACGAGCAAGATGCTCGTAATAGATTGGGTTTGTAATTGACTCTCCAATTTGCAATTTGACATTTCCAATTTGCAATTTTCAAGGCATCCGGTTTTTTCTATATGATGCTGGGCCGATGTTGTATTGCTGTTGAAACATTTTTGTGAAGTGGTGGCGGTCACAAAAGCCGCATTCAGCGGCGACGGATTCTATGCTGATGTCGGTGTGATGAAGCAGCATGGAAGCATGTTCCAACCGGCGGCGTTTCAGGTATTCCTGTGGTGTCTCATTGGTGTATTTTTTAAACAGACGCACCAGAGCTTTCCATGTCAGGTTGGTATCAAGTGCGAAATCGTCGTTAGTAAGTCTTGATTTAAAATTATCGTCGATAGTTTTCACAACTTTTCGCACTCTTTCATCCGCTATTTGTACCGGCCATATTTCATCAGGAACGGATGACAGCGCGTAGTAAATCAGCGATTTAAGGCTGAAACTGGCGGAATAGCCAATTTCTACTTCATTATTTACAATATCCTCACATGCATTTGTTAGCAGTTTTTCAACACAATGAGCAGGAATAGAAAAAATGCCGGATTTTACCGTATCATAAGGCAAACCGGCAATAAAATGGATGAAGAAATGCCTGACACCCTGTACGCTGTCATCGGTTATCGGATATCCCACCAGCAGGTTATCATCCTGATTGCCATCAATTAACCGGGTGGTAAAATGAGTGTTGGGTGATATAAGTACGATATTACCGGGTAGTAATGGTGTTATAACGCCGTTATGCTCTACCTCGCCGCCGCCGGCGGGGTTCCAATATAACCGCCAAAACGGTGCCGCAAGATTGCGATGCGACCATACCCGCAATGCCCAATAATCACAGCGAAGAATTGCTATTTCGCCGGAATGTATGCGTTTTTCGTTAACCGGTAATGCGCCATCGTGCAAAATGTGCAAATTATACATAAAAATGCTCCATTAACATCTTACCATATTTACCTATATAAAATAAAATAAAATCATAAAAATATGGTAAAAAACCTTAAATTCAGGGGGTCTAAATGTCTCAATCTCAATTACTGCCCATTAGACGCGGCCAAAAACCGGCGTCAGTAACATTTGGTGTATGTGCAGCTTGTGACCCGCGCATCGATGCTGCTGCGCGCCAACGCACACAAAACATCATCGAAACCATCTCAGAAATCGTGGCTAAAAAAGTCACCATGCCCGATGGTCGCCCGGTGAATGTTGTCTGGTCATCAGTGTTAATTGATGGTGAAAAACAGGCTGACCAGGTAGCAAACCAGTTTATCGATGCCGGCGTAGATGCCATCATCTGTACCCCGGACACCTGGGCATTTCCCCAGTTGTCATTAATCAGCCTGCTGGCGCATTTCCCAGAAGATATGCCATTAAATATCACTTGTGGAAATAGCGCACCAAAGCCTGGTGTAGTATTTGCCCACGCGGTGAATGGCGCATTAGCACAAAGCGGTCGCATGTCGCACCTTAATGTTGGCCAATGGGCCGATACCGGCATGGAACCACAGCCATCAGAAAGTACCGTTACCGCCCTGGTTGACTGGTGTTATGCCGCCTTGACCTACGCCGGATTGAAAGGGCGTCGCGTTGCAGTATTCGGTCATGACTCTATGGGTATGGAAACGGCAATGTCCCACATTATCCCCACCCGCAAAACATTCGGGTTGGAAATTACCCGTTTAGATATGAAATTACTGTCGGACATGTTGAAAAAGAAAGCCTACAACCGCCGCGAATTCCGCGAACTGCGCGATTGGGCAGGGAAAAAATTAGGAAATCGTCTTGACTTGTCACAGGTAAATGGCGATGAAAAGTTCAATCAGTCACTGGGCATGTATTTAATTATGCGCGATTTGTTAGAAGAATTAAATGCTGTTGGCGGCGGATTTATGAACCAGTTGGAATGGGGTTCTGACCAGCGCGGACTGCCATTGCCAATTTGCGATTTAGCGGAGTCGCTGTTCAACAGCAGCTTTGACCATAATGGACCAAAACAGCCTATTCCATTTGCAACCGAGGCTGATACCCAGGGTCTGCTGACAATGCTTGCGACAAACTGGATGTCCGGCGGCAACCCGCCATTATTCATGGATTTCCGCAAAGTATGGGAGCCAAAAGAGATTACCGGTCTGGCGACCAAGTTAGGCGTGAAGTTCAGCGGCGACGAAGTTTGGGCAAAACGCGGTATCGTTGATGGTGACAATAGTGGATCTGCCAGCTTGAACTGGGCAGCAATGCCGGGTGCAACCGCAGAAGAAATCATGAAGAAAATCAGTCTGCCTGGTGCGGATATGGGCTATTTCCCGGGTGGCGGAAACTCTGTTACCTTTATCTCACCGGGTGGTATTGAAGGCATTGCATGTCGTCTGGCATATTCTAATCTCACCGGTTTATTCAGCATGATTTGGGATGAAGCAGTTACCGTAGAATTGCCAGAAAAACTGGCTACCGCAGTGGCAGCATCCAGCAACCCGACCTGGCCGCATACCTGGGTAACCCCGAAAAATGCCACCATGGTTGAATACAAACAATATGCACCGGCAAACCATTTCCATATGATTTGGAACACCCCGCCGGCGCGATTACAATACTGGATGGACCTGGCAAACGTATTGTCAGTTACCCCATGGGCAGCCAAACCTATCTTTGACGAAAAGGTCGATCGCCCATTACCATTGATGTATCTTATCAATGGCGGTGAAGCACAAACAAAACTGCTGCGCGCAAAGAGATAATAAATCAGGTCTTTCGCTTTCGGGTGCAATTTCCTATTAAGATTCCGACCGATCCGTCCAATCCGACCGATTAAAAAGTGAAAGTATAGTCAATAATTAAGTATGGAGTGAAGTTTTACTTCACTCCATACTCATTCATAATTCACCGTCTGAACCACAGATTAGAATGATTAAATGATTTTTTTATACTGATTGTTAGATGAGTAGTAAAATGTTTACGAATTATTTTAACAGGATTAACAAGATTTTTTGCGAAGCAAAACATATATCCTTCCCATCCTGCCCATCGATGTAAATTTAATTACGAATTCGTAATTTCACTCTTCTCTCTTCTCTCTTCACTCTTCAGAAAACGTTATAGCTGGTTCTAAATTGCGGACAATGCAGTCATTTGCGTAGGTGCGCTGTGGCAGAATTATCACAGAGTTTACTACATCTCCTGGTTTTACCGCGAATGGTGCGTGGTGCCATACCCCCGGTTTCAATAAAACCGCTGTCCCTTGTGGAACGCGGAAAACTTCCAGTGCCGGTATGGTGTCGTCGCCGGTTGCGGGTCCAACATGCAGGTAAATATCGCCATCCAAAGGCAGTATGCCTTCGCCGGTACAGGTGTGAAATTCACAAACGTCAATTGCCAATGGTCGCCATGCCGTCTGGCAGATGCCCAGAGAGACCTGATTATTGCCATCAGGACCAAGGTTCAATACACCACCACAGTCTGGCCAAAAAGAGATGATATCACCACCTACCAGTGGTGCATCAGTCGGCGGGGTTAATGCCCCAAAAGTACCATAAGGCTTGAAAGCCTCCATTGTTAATGGTTTAACGCATAAAGTCATGTCATGTTCCTTTATAAAAGAATGTTATCGTGGTTTATGATACTAATGACAGGTGGTTGTGTAAAGAGTAGACTTTTA
Source organism: Armatimonadota bacterium (assembly GCA_044344305.1). Lineage (GTDB taxonomy): Bacteria > Armatimonadota > Hebobacteria > CAIYQO01 > CAIYQO01 > JBAXQQ01. Next base: position 10,848 of record JBIJDE010000060.1, on the reverse strand, counting down.
TTTTTACATCGATTAATGTCAGTTAGCAATTAAATTCGAACAAAAATGTCAGGATTTAATAAACATAACTTTAATGTGTCGCTGCTCTGCGGCTTGAATTTATTATAAATATTGCAATACTATTAATATTTCGCCGCGCTGCGGCTGGTTTGTTTGATAGAACAGCATTTTTATATGTAATTGTTTCCAGCCGCAGAGCGGCGACATGTTAATAGTATAAAAAATTTAAAAATGATTTATAGCTGCAGAGCAGCGACACCGCTTTCCTTGTCCAATTTATTTGGGTTAGGATTGAAAAGATAAAATTGTGCAGAGCTTTCGTTTCTGGTAAAGATACTAACTGCCCATCACTCACCCAGCATCTTGTCTTTATAGTTTTTAAATCGTTTATCAAACGCCGTCCGGTCTAATGTTCCTGCCGGGTCACGCAGTGTTTGTCTGATATTGTATCCGCCGGGAATGATTACCTTTGAAATATTTTTAAGGGTTATTGATAACGATGGACAAAGATATACACATCGGAAACAGGCGATGCAGTTTTTTGCAAAAACAGGGCGTCCTTTTACAATAGTAATATTGCTGGTGGGGCAGTTTTTCATGCAGCATCCACAACCGGTGCAGGATTCTTTGGTGTAGAAATATTTCCCCAACCGGTATGCGTTTTTCTGTTCGCCAATGCTGAATGATGTGAAGAGTTCCTCCAGCAGATTATTTTGTTGTAACCTTTCCTTGCCAGCCAATAAGTCAGCACATGATATAGCAATTTTATCGCTGGCTATTTTATACAGTTCCTGAGCATAAGCAGGTGGATAAGCGGTAGCGATATTGGCTGGCATCACCAGCAACTCTTCAAGTTGTACGCGGTATCCTTTCTTTGTCAGCGCGTCTCGTATAGGTGCGGTAGAGCCGCCATTTACAAACGGATCGCCAGGACATTTAAATAGAAATACCGATCTGCCACCACCGGAAGGCAATAATTTAATGAAGTCAAATACGATCTTTGGTGCGTTAAAGGCGTGTATCGGATAACCGATGCCGATAATAGCATTGCTGGATATCTGCGGTCGATTGCCTGAAAGGGTAAAACTTTCAACTTTAGATAACTTTACTGCACAAGCGCAGGCAGATAACACTGACGAATATTCTTCTGCCAACACCTCGGTATTGCCTGTTCCAGAAAAATAGAAAATTTCCACATTAGCCATAGTCACACCTCGTCTTTATGGATACATTATATATTTATACGAGATGTTTGTGGAGAGATGGATTTAATTGCCTGAGTTTCTTTATTTAAAGAATGGGTGACCCAATTTGGTTTATATGAGAATGGCTATTTTTACCATAAAATTTCATCAAAAAATTACTAAAACACAATATATCATGAAAATTGGACTTTTAGACCATAAATATAGTATAATGCATCGGGTTAATCTATAATAAACTTTGCAAACACTCGGAGGAATGGCGTGACTGATGCAACGAGCAATCTTCATTATAATGAAGAAAATATTCAAGTTTTAAAAGGTTTAGAAGCGGTGCGAATGCGCCCCGGTATGTATATTGGCGATACTGACGTTAAAGGTTTTCATCAACTATTTAATGAAGTAATCGACAACTCAATTGACGAAGCGATGGCTGGTTATTGTAACGAGATTATCGTTACTCTTGAAGGCGAAGACATCCTATCAATTGAAGACAATGGTCGTGGTATCCCGGTCGGTATTCATCCGATTGAAGGCCGCAGCACATTGGAAGTCGTTATGACCGTATTGCACGCCGGTGGTAAGTTCGGCAGTGGCGGGTATAAGGTTTCTGGTGGTTTGCACGGCGTGGGCGTAAGCTGCGTTAATGCACTTTCTGAATATTTAATCGCCGAAGTTTACCGTGACGGCCAACATTACTTGTTGAAATTTGAACAAGGTGCGCCAGTCGGTGAAATAAGGACAATAGGCCCAACCACTAAAAACGGAACAAAGGTAACTTATAAACCAGACCAGGAAGTATTCGGTCGTGAAATACATTTCCACGAAGAAACCGTTACCGGACGTTTGCGCGAATTAGGATACTTAAATAAAAATGTTCGCATTGTATATAAAAATGCAATGACCGGAACCAGCGAGGTATTTCATTTCACTGGTGGTATCATACAATTTGTTGAAAAGCTGAACGCTCTCAAGGATCCTGTCCACACCCCGGTATATTGCACCCGCGAACGTGATGATGTCATTGTTGAAATCGCGATGCAGTATAACGAAGGATTCCAGGAAACGCTTTTTGCTTACGCAAATAACATCCACACTATGGATGGCGGTACTCACGTATCAGGTTTCCGCACTGCGTTGACCCGAGTATTGAACTCGTATTCCCGCAAAGCCGGATTCCTGAAAGAGAAAGACCCTAACTTCAGCGGCGATGATGTTCGTGAAGGTTTAACCGCGGTATTATCGGTAAAACTGCCTAATCCGCTGTTTGAATCACAGACTAAGGTAAAACTGCGAAATCCGGAAATAGATGGTATCGTCAACTCGGTAGTTGGCGAAGCAATGTCGGACTTCTTAGAAGAAAACCCGCAGGTGGCACGTAAAGTTATCGAAAAAGCACTCACTGCTGCTCGCGCCCGTGCCGCTGCCCGTAAAGCTATCGACCTGGAACGCAAGTCAGCATTAGAAGGTTCTGGTTTGCCGGGCAAGTTGTCCGACTGTCACAGCAAAGACGCCTCTGAATGTGAAATATTCCTGGTGGAGGGTGACTCCGCAGGTGGTTCGGCAAAGAAAGCCCGCAACAGTAAATTTCAGGCGGTTATGCCTTTGCGCGGTGTTGTGTTGAACGTAGAACGCGCCCGATTGGACCGCATTCTCAGCAATCAGGAAATCTCTAATATGATTCGCGCTATCGGCGTGGGCATATCCACCGGTTCATCTGACCAGAATGCAGAAAACGACATGGAAGAGCAACAGTCTGATACCTTTAACCTTGATAAATTGCGTTACAATCGCATCATCATCATGACCGACGCGGACGTTGACGGCGCGCATATCCGTACTTTGCTGTTGACATTATTCTTCCGCTATATGCTGCCATTGGTTGAACATGGTCATATCTACATCGCTCAACCGCCATTGTTTGGCGTTAAGCAAGGTAAAGAAACTAAATACGCCATGAACGAGAAAGAACTGGAAGATATTATGTCCGGATTAACCAGTAAGCGCGGCGTACAAGTTATGCGATATAAGGGTCTGGGTGAAATGGATGCCGAGGAATTAGCAGAAACCGCCATGGATCCAAAAACCCGCAGATTATTGCGAGTAGACCTGGAAGATGCAGTGAAAGCAGATGAAATCTTCAGCGTATTAATGGGTGATGCCGTGGCACCACGCCGCGATTTTATCACACAATATGCGCAGGAAGTAAAGAATCTGGATATCTAATAAGGATTAATGATCCTCAAATATGCAGGATAAACCAAAACGAGAAAAGAAAAAAAAAGAAGGTTGGCATCCGCTATATAGTTGTTTGATGCCTATAGTCGCCATGCTCATTATATTAGCGGTGACGATTTTTGCCTTTATTTTCTGGGTACGGACTATCCCGCATAACGATACCACCATACCAGATCTTATTGGGGCGTCAGAGTCTGACGCCCGCACTGCACTGGTAAATATGCAACTAAACGTTGTAACCGACCCGGCAACCGTATACAGCGATGAGATAGGCGAAGGCAAAGTTATTCGTACTATACCAACCGCAGGGAAAGTCGTGAAAGCTGGACGCACAGTACGAATGATTATCAGCAGTGGTTCCGGGATGACAGAAGTACCGGAACTGACAGAACTCACCGAATATGACGCCAGAAAACGATTGACCGAAGCAGGACTGCGCACCGGCAACGAAACCTACGCCACCCACCCGCGAATAGAAGGTGACCGCGTAATCAGCGTAAAGCCAAAAGAAGGCACCCGTGCCCGGCGCGGCAGCACCGTTGACCTGTTAATCAGCAGCGGAAAAGAAAGTTTCGAAACTCTATCACCACCACCAGCCATCGGCGCCGATGACCTGCACACCACCACCATAGTATTCACCGTTCCAATGGAAGTAGACACTGGTCAATTAGAAATAAGGGTGGAAGACAAAGACGGCAATCACAACGTATATAAAAAAGACCACACCGGCGGCGAAGAAATAACTGAAACCGTGCAAGGCAATGGCCCATCCAAAGCATCAGTATTTTTCAATGACAAACTGGAGTTTACCAGGAAGTTTTAAAACTACAGTTTTCAATCCCCTTTCTGAACCACAGATTCGAATGATTTTGTATGATTCAATGATTTTTCTTTTGTGTTCATTTGCAGGCTTTAGTGTAAAGTAATTTTTAATTTTTACATGCTTTTGCAAAACCATACTAATATCTAATCAACCAAACCACCCCCTGCCCCCTCCTTGGCAAGGAGGGGAGTTATGGTAGTTACTTGATAAAATAATGGCAGCTTTAATAATCAAAACCTTCATTTTAAACTCCCCTCCTTGCCAAGGAGGGGTGGCCGAAGGTCGGGGTGGTTTTCGCCTACTACAAACCCGCAACCTAACCATTTAAAAAATAGGTTATGCAAGTACCTGTTTAATTTTTAATTTTGCATTTTTAATTTCCAACTTGCCACCTTGCTATATATTTTTCAGGAATTCTTCAGGTTTTGATTGGATAATAGGGGTGTATTATTATTAATTGTGAAATACATTCATTTATTTTTGTTTTTTTGTTTAAAACCCCTTGTTTTACTGGTAGAATGGTAATATACTTTCATTACTCAACTATTTGAGTGGATGACTATTGAGGTGAGCAACTAATGGCTAATGAAACTAATCTTGAGTCTGCAAAGAAAATGCTGGAAGTTATTCCTATGGTGATGGGTGGTGTGGGGCGTGAGATGCGGAAAAGGCAGGTACTGGATGTATCCATGCCGCAATTCCGTGCCTTGATGACGATACGTTTTCACCCGGAAATCCCTATGTCGGGAATAGCGAAGCATCTTGATGTTACACTTTCCTCGGCGTCGAAATTGATTGACGGGTTGGTTGACCGCGGATGGGTACAACGGGCGGAGTCTGTAGATGATCGACGTAAAACTTTACTATCACTTTCCCCGGCGGGAAAGGAAGTTATCGAGGAACATCACAAAGCTAAATTAAAATACTTCACAGAGTTATTGAAAGATTTAACTGATGAAGAGTGCATTATATTACACAAGGCAGGTAATATTTTGCACACGATATTTGCCCCTATGGAACCAGAACATATCAAAATTATGAGACAAGGTGAAATCAAATGAAAAAAGTCATTGTAACAACACTATTTTTCGCATGTATTGCGTCGTTTGCCGCACCGGCATTAACGTTAAAAGATGCGGTAGAGCTGGCACTGAAAAACCAGTCCGGTATTTTGAAAGCCGAACGAGATCTTGCAGGTGCAAAGTATGGTTTGACGAAAGAAAATTCAGCCTATTTCCCCAATTTAAGTATTGGCTATTCCCAAGGAGTAATAAATGCTGATAAAGGTAAAGCAGTCGGCAATTCGTCTTTAACTGCGGGTATAAATATTTATGATGGTGGTCAGCGCGATTTGAATGTAAAAAAATCGAAATTAGGAGTAGATAGTTCTAATAGCACTTTGGAAAAATCTAAACAAGGGGTAATAAATACAGTAACCGGAGCCTATTTTGAATTACTCTCAGCAAAAAAACTAAATGAAGTAAAGAAATTAAATATGAAACTGCTTACCGGTCAACTGGATTTAATTAAGGCACGTGTGGAAGTGGGTGATGCAGCAGCGGTAGATACCTTGCCAGTTGAAGTGAAGGTGGCAAATGCTCGCGTTGGGCTGTTATCATCAAATAACAGTATAAAAAAATCGGCTATACAACTGCAGAACGCCATTGGCATCCCAATAACGACTAATTTTGATATTGAAGATTTCCCTCCCCAACAAATTACTATTGATACACTGGATAACTATATAAATATTGCAAAATCAAACAGACCGGAAATACTGATATCAAAAGCTGTGGTAGAAACTGCAAAAGTCAATATAAATATTAAAAAGTTTAACAACCAGATAATCCCGACTGTAAACGGCAGTTGGGATTGTACTCTGGTCGGCAAAGAGAAAAGTTCTTATAAGATAACAGCCGGCGTTACTTACTCAATATTTGATGGCGGTGCTAACAAGGCTGATATTAATGCTGCTAAAACCTCACTGGAAAGCGCAATCATTGGACAAAAACAGACAGATAAAGATATTCAATTGCAGGTTCAAACAGCATATATTGATGTAATTGATGCAATAGAACTTATTAAATACAGCGATTTAAGTGTTAAATCAGCTCAAACAAGTTATGATGCTCAGGAAGAAAAGTATAAATTAGGATTGGGAACAACTTTGGATTTACTGAATGCACAGAACGATTTAGTAACTGCACAATCCAATGCAGTGACGGCAAATTATGATTATTATATCAATATCGGTAAGCTTGAGTACGCTACCGGGAAACAAGGGGTGCTTTATGGTAACTAAAAGAAAATCATTCGGCTGGATTATCGTGCTGATTCTATTAGCAGCGGGCGGCTTTATCGCCTATACAAAGATGAATGTGAAAAAGCCGTTGACAATTAAAACAGCACAGGTAAAGCGTGGTTCAATAACATCCAGTATATCATCCACCGGTATATTGCAACCAATCACCACCGTGGAAGTGAAGTCAAACGCTGGTGGAACAATTATAGAACTTGCGGTTGATGAAGGTGATTATGTAAAAGCCGGGCAATTAATCGCAAAGATAGACCCCAGCGATACATTAACAACATTAGAACAATCGCAGGCTGATTATGATGGCGCGGTAGCGAAAATTGACCAGGCGCAAAAAAGCAAAATCCTGCAAAAATTACAATCAGACCAGACTATAATATCCGCCCAACAGGCTGTAGCATCCGCAAATACAAAGTTGTCCCAGGCGATAGAACAGGCGAAATTACAGCCGCAACTTACTGACAACAGCATTAAACAGGCAGAGCAATCATTGCTCTCAGCAAAGACAAAACTTGCCCAGGCGGTAGAGCAGGCAAAGTTGCAGCCGCAGTTGACCGATAACTCTATTAAACAGGCTGAGAAATCGTTACAGTCTGCTAAAACAAAACTTGCCCAGGCATTAGAACAGGAAAAATTACAGCCACAATTGACGAATAATAGTATTAAACAGGCTGAACAAGCTTTATTATCCGCCAAGGCAAGGTTATCACAGGCACAGGATACCGCTGATATCCAACCAAAATTGACAGCCGCAGCCATCGACCAAGCGGAAAGCAGTCTGTCATCTGCTAAATCATCTTTGAATCAATTAGTTAATTCATTGATACCGCAACAGCTAAGCAGTGCCCAGGCTAACTTCAATTCTGCAAAGGTGTCATTAGATAATGCTAATACTAACTTAAAAAGACAGCAAACGCTGTTTGATAAAGGATATGTCGCAAAAAGCATCGTTGATGATGCTCAAGGAAAATATGAATCTGCAAAGGCGCAATACGATATAGCGAAAAGCAAGTTGGATACAGTTAAAGACCAGACCAATGAAGATTTGCAGGCAGCAAAGATGAAGGTAAAGCAAGCAGAGTCACAATTATCTAATGCGCAGATTAATAAGGCGCAGGATAAATTAAAACTAAAAGATTTAGAGACAGCCAAGGCTGCGGTTGAACAGGCAGAAACGACGTTGAAAAATGCCAAGGATAATCGCGCCCAGGATACCTTGAAATCTAAAGATGTAGATATTGCGAAAGATGCGGTTGAACAGGCGGAAACCACGTTAAAGAATGCCCGCGATAACCGTTCTCAGGATATTATGAAAACTAAGGACGTTGATGTCGCCCAGAATGCTGTTGACCAGGCGGTAATTAATCTTAAAAATGCCCGTGATAACAGCGTACAGGATAAACTAAAGAATAAAGATGTTGACGCATCCCGCGCAGCATTGAAACAAGCACAGGCTAATTTAGATACTGCTATTGCGAATAAAATGCAGGAAAGTATCAAGGCTGGCGATATCATTCAAGCTAAGTCATCATTATCCCGTGCCAAGGCGTCAGTTACTAATGCGACAACTCAACTTGGTTATACCACCATCGTTGCCCCTCGTGACGGTGTGGTTATGAAAAAATATGTTGAAGTCGGTTCCATAGTTACCGGTGGTCGGTCATCAAATATCGGCAGTGGCAGTGGTGTTACCATCGTTGATATCGCTGATGTATCAAAAATGCAGGTTATGGCAAATATTGACGAGACTGATATAGCTCGTATAGAAATCGGTCAGGAAGTTGATGTTACGATTGATGCCTATCCTGATGAATTATTCAGTGGTAAAGTTGTAAAGATTGCCCCACAGGCTATTGTTGACCAGAGCGTTACCAGTGTGCCGGTAACTGTACAGATGACGATGTCAGATAAAAGATTGAAACCTACTATGAATGCGACATGCGACTTTGTTATTGAACGAAGAAAAGATGTGTTGTATGTACCAGTAGAATCAATTAAAGAAACTGATGATGGCGTGACTGTAAGTATGCAGGAAAATGGTCAGGTTGTAACTCGCAAAATCACAATCGGTCTTGCTGGCAGCACTGATATTGAAGTGACCAGTGGACTTAAAGAAGGTGAAACGGTGATAACATCTATAATAGACCCGAATATTAAGAAGACAACTAAACCAGCCGGTGGCAACACGAATTCGGGGCCACGAATGTTCTAACCGGTATGACCACTTCGTTTTTCAGGCACCCTCCTTGTCACAAGAAGGGGAATCTGATTGTGGTTGATACCTGTAGTAGATACTGTAAGAAAAATGATTTCTTACGAGGTTAAACGAGATGATTAAAATCGAACACCTTAGTAAAACATATCATATTGGCGATATATCTGTCCGGGCATTGAAATCGGCATCAATTGAAATAGGTGCCGGAGAGTTTGTCGCCATCATGGGACCGTCGGGGTCGGGTAAATCAACATTCATGAATATTGTAGGATGTTTAGACAAACCGACCAATGGGTCATATACGTTAGATGATATTGAAGTCGCTGGTATGGATGATGATGCCCTGGCAATGGTACGTAATCGCAAATTAGGTTTCGTATTCCAAACATTTAATCTTATTCCTCGCCAACCGGCTATAAAACAAGTTATGCTGCCGATGATGTATGACTCAAACAGCAGAGAAGATATGATGGAACGGGCTATTGTAGCATTAGAAAGAGTGGGGTTGGCCGAAAGAATGCATCATAAGCCAAATGAATTATCTGGGGGACAACAGCAACGGGTAGCAATTGCCCGGGCACTGGTGAATAATCCCAAGATTATCCTTGGCGACGAACCGACCGGTAATCTTGATACCCGTACATCAGAGGAAATTATGCAGATATTTCAGGAACTGCACGAAGAAGGAAAAACTGTGATTATCGTTACACATGAAGAAGATATAGCAAAACATGCCCAGCGAGTAGTAAGATTTAAAGATGGTCACATTGTTAGTGATGTACAAGTGAAGGAAAGGACATCTGCTGTTGCTGTGCTCGCAAGCATGCCAGTAGAGGAAGAAGAGGAGGAAACAGTATGAATCTGTTAGAATCCGTTTATGTAGCATTAGAAGGTTTAAAAGCTAATAAATTACGTGCATCACTTACCATGTTAGGTATCATTATTGGCGTCGGGTCAGTAATTGCCATGCTTGCTATCGGTCAGGGTATGCGTAAAAAAATGATGACGCAAATTGAATCAATGGGTACCAATGTGTTGATGGTTTTTTCCGGACAAATGCAACGTGGCGGTGTGATGGGTGGTATGGGCAGTCGGCAAAATCTAACTTTGGATGATGCTGCCGCCATTTTAAAAGATTGTCCATCAATTGTTAATGCCGTTCCTGAAGTGTCGCGTAATGCCCAGGTGAAATATTCTAACAAGAACACTAACACCTCAATTCTCGGCAGTGTTCCGGCATTTTTAACAGTGCGAAATTTCAAAATTGCATCCGGCAGAGTATTTAATGAACGAGAAGTTAAAGCGATGCAGAAAGTGGCGGTAATAGGACCCACAACAGCGACAAATCTTTTCGGTACTACTAACCCGGTTGGCAAAACAATCAGTGTGAAAGGTTCAAAGTTCCTGATTATCGGATTACTGGTGGCGAAAGGTGCATCCAGCGGATTTGGCGGTGACCCGGACGACCAGGTGGTGGTTCCTGTCACCACCGCTATGCGCAGGTTATTCGGCATGCGCAATGTGCGATCAATAAATCTTGAAGCTAAAAGTATGGATTTGATGGATGTCGCAACTGATGAAATTAAAAAAGTGCTGCGTAAAACTCATAAGATTGCCGAAGGTGCTGACGACGATTTCATCGTTCGCAACCAGGCGGAAGCCATGACAATGGCTAACGATATTTCCGGTATGATAACCGCATTTCTTGGCGGTATTGCAGCTATTTCGCTGCTGGTTGGCGGCATTGGCATTATGAATATTATGCTGGTATCAGTAACAGAACGAACCCGCGAAATAGGTATTCGTATGGCGGTCGGTGCGCGTCGACATGATATTCAAATGCAGTTTTTAGTAGAAGCACTGGTAATATCATTCGTGGGTGGTATTATGGGGATATTGCTTGGTGTGCTGATTGCGTGGATAATGGGACAGGCTACAGGATGGACAATAGCAATAACCCCATTCTCAGTGTTATTATCATTCGGCTTTTCGGCGTTAATCGGTGTGGTATTCGGCATTTATCCGGCATTAAAAGCCTCGCGGCTTGACCCGATAG
>JBIJDE010000505.1:0-3756 GCA_044344305.1 Armatimonadota bacterium | reverse complement strand
ATTATTGCAATAGCAGTTATCGCAGGTGGAGTATTTTACTTCACTAAACAAAAAAGCAGCGGGGTACAATCCGGCAATGGCAATGGCGCTGCTTCTGCTAAAGGAAACATCGACAGACAGCAATTTATGGATGATCATAAGTTCACATTTCAGTTCTCCCGTCTTGTCGGCAATGTCGGCAAATTAGACGGCGAAACTGATACACCGCTTACTAAGGACCAGGCTAAACAGATATTGGCTCAACTGGAACCATTGCGTACAGTAGCTTCAATGACCCAGGATGAAGCGAAAGATAATATCAAGAAATTGCAGGCAATTTTAACTTCTGAACAGCGCGACAATATTGCGAAAATGAAAGTTCCCACACGCCGATTAAATGGCCCAGGCGGCAGTGGCGGTCAAGGCGGCGGTGGACAAACTGGTGCCGGCGCAGGCGCAACTGGTGCCGCAGGTGGTCAAGGCGGTAACAGTCAGCGCGGCGGTGGTTTTAAAATGGAAGCAAACTTTAATCCATTTAACACTACCGGTAACGAGCGTGCAGCAAAACGATATGAAAAATTATTTTCAGCTTTACAAGATCGCGCAGACGGAAAACCTGCTGTTAAATTAACAGATGAACAGAAAAAAGCTATGGAAGAAGGAAACGGCAGAGGCCCAGGCGGACCGGGTGCTTCTGACAGTTCCGGCAAAACAAATACTGACGGCCCCGGCGGCGGTGGGCCAGATGGCGGCGGCGGACCTCCACCTCCACCTTCAGGCGGCTAATCAATCATAAAACTCCCTCAACACTTATTGATGTCGAGGGAGTTTTTTTTATAAGTAATATTTATGAAATAATCACATATTTTAACTTTTATCTGGGATTTGTAATATAAATGCCACAATTGATTTGTAACACATTTGTAATAAAAAGCTATTGACAGTTAATAAAATTAACGGTAAGATTAATAATCTTTAATAAAGGTAGATTTTAATTATTTTAAAGTCTAGACCTGAACTTTAAAGAATCTATAAAGGAGAAAATTGATGATTAATTCAACATCACGTCGCGGCTTTACATTGATCGAGTTACTTGTAGTAATTGCGATTATTGCTATTTTAGCTGCAATTCTGTTCCCTGTGTTTGCACGTGCCCGCGAAAAAGCACGACAAACAACCTGTACCTCCAATCAACGGCAGATAGCCGCATCAATCACCATGTATTCCCAGGACCATGAAGAATCATTACCATCTTATGCGACAGTATGGGGTGATTTGAAAGTTGATCCGGGTGTTTTAGTCTGTCCAACGCAGGGGAAATCCAATGTTGTCGGCTATTGTTACAATGGCGGTGATAATGGTTTTCATCTTTCTGAAAAGTCTATTGGCAAGATTGATGACCCTTCTTCTGCTATGATGACATGTGATGGTGTGACCGGAATGACTTCAATACCAGCAGGTTGGCAGTCAGTCAGCGGATTAACAATGTTAGCTGGACATGCTACCAGTGAAATCATAAATCCCTGCCATTCTGGTAATGTTGTCGCTTCCTTTACTGACGGCCATGTTGCAGCATTGACACCTGCCGCGGCCGCAACAGCATTTTATGCCGCCGGTGTTCTCCTTCCTGAATATACCGTCGGTGGTAAAGTAACAAGAATTCTCTATGATGATTCAATTAATGAAACTACACCCGCCGGTGCCTGGACACAGCCATACATGGGAGCCGTTTCCATTACCAACCCATACAACTCTATCGCACCAACCGGAAAAAAATGTATGCAGTACAACCTGACCGGCACATCGTATGCAGAGTTTTATAATGGTTTTTTTGATGTAGCAGCCACCCAGGTTATCAAGTTCTGGGCGTATGTTCCGAAACAAATGGCCGCCAACACTGTTTTTGCATTCGAATTAACAAATGATGCTGTTAATTCTAGCACTGCTGTATATTTTGGTACCGGCGCATCACCAACCGGTTTGCGCTGTACCACATCAAGCCTTAAACTATCTGCCGACAGTCTGTTGATTGGGGACTGGAAAGAATATACCATCACTAACATCGATATGGGTGCTGCTGCAAATGCATCATTCCATATTGGACGCTGGTCAATGTCCCTGCGCGGAGTAGCAGTAACTCCCAGTGACCCTCGCCGCTATCCAGATAATGCTGCCGATTACGGTTGGGCAGATTCAACCGGATTGAAAGGTTCCAAGGCTTGCTACGCAGCCAACCAACAATCCGCCATCTACTTAGACGGCATCCGCATCGAAAATAAATAATTATTCAAATTAGCGGATAAAAAACTATGATACTCCCCCGGCATTTTTATGATGCCGGGGGAGTTTTTCTATTTGCTATCAACTTAATATCATATTTTTTGTGAAATATTTCACAAAAAGGTTTCAACTACCCTATAAAAAGGGGTAAAATAGATGCACAGGGTAAATAATTATTTATTCTGTTCTTGTTTGTATATGAAAGGTGGATTTTTAAATGACTCAGGTACCTGCGACGAAAGCTGACCAGATTATTGATGAAGCGAAAATATATCAGGCGTTAGATGCGGCACACGCACCGTCTGATACTGAATTTGACGAGATATTGGCGAAGGCGAAGACTCTGGTGGGTTTGAACATCGCAGAAGCGGCGGTGCTGTTACAGGCGGGAGAATCTCAACTACAGAGGTTGTACGATGCCGCTGGAGAAGTGAAAGAGCTGATTTACGGTAAAAGAATGGTGTTGTTTGCTCCGTTATATACCAGCAACACCTGTATAAATGACTGTTTATATTGTAATTTCCGCATGAGTAATAAAGAACTTCACCGTAAAACCTTAAGTCAGGAGGAAATTGCTCGGGAAACTCGCGCTTTGATAAAACAAGGTCACAAACGGGTGCTGATGGTGCTGGGTGAAGACAGTCGGGTACCGTTGAGCGAGATGGCGAAATCATTGGAAACTGTATACAGCGTGAAGGAAGGCAAAGGCGAGATTCGCCGAGTAAATGTAAACGCCGCGCCGATGGAACCAGAAGCATTCCGAATGTTAAAAGAAGCGGGCATTGGAACTTACCAATGTTTTCAGGAAACTTATCACCGTGAAACATATAAAAAGATGCATCCGCGCGGTCCAAAGTCAAACTATGATTACCGTGTAACGGTATTTGACCGCTGTATTGCCGGTGGTATCGATGATTTTGGTCTGGGTGCGCTGTTTGGTTTGGCTGATCCACGGTTTGAGGTTATGGCACTGTTGCAACATGCGGCATATTTGGACAGCTATTACGGTGCAGGTCCGCATACTATCTCATTCCCTCGGTTGGAGCCAGCCCCGGGTGCGCCGCTTGCCAGCGACCCGCCGTTTAAGATGAACGACCATGATGTTAAGGTTATTGTTGCCGTATTGCGTTTGGCGGTGCCATATACCGGCATCATCATGTCCACCCGTGAAAATGCTTCCATGCGCCGCGAGTTAATTCACCTGGGAGTCAGCCAACTTTCCGCCGGTTCCAGTACTTCACCAGGCGGATATTTTGAGCGTGAAGATGCTGAGGATGCCCCGCAATTCATCACCGGTGACCACCGAGGATTGGACGAAATAATTCGCGAATTGGCAGAAAACGGTTACATGCCATCATTCTGTACCGGCTGTTACCGTAAAGGTCGTACCGGACACGACTTTATGGATATGGCAAAACCGGGATTAATACAGCAATTCTGTCTACCAAATGGAATTTTGACATTCAAGGAATTTCTGCTTGATTATGCAACACCTGC
>JBIJDE010000233.1:0-7445 GCA_044344305.1 Armatimonadota bacterium | reverse complement strand
ACAATCCTCTACGGTGATATCTTTCGCCGGTGGTGCCGGTTCTGTGGTTTTCACTACAATGCTATCATCATGATTGCGTACAAAACAATTACGTATTTCCACATCCTGCGAATTGACGCTGTTTATGCCGTCGCTGTTCAGTCGACCGCTGATTAGCTTCAATCCATTTACTCGTACATTATTTGACTTACCGATTATCACGTTCCAGTTGGATGAATCGCGGAGCATGATGCCTTCCAGCCGAATATTACTACTATCTTTCAAGACTATCATTGGTTTTGCCGGGTGCGGCAACATACTGGCGTCTAATATTCCGCGACCGCATACCCGCACATCGCTGAGTCCGGTCAGATCAAGCACTGCGCCATGGTAAAATGTAACTTTCCATTGCTCGCTCCATGTTCCATGTTCATCAGCGTTTAATTTCGCTTTCACCACTGCGCCACCAGCCAAATATACCGTCTGTCCGCTGAGGGGTTTAATCTGATTAATTTCATGCAATCCCGGCCCGAAATATAGCACATTCGGGTCATCTGGCGATGGTACGTCAATTTCTGGTTCACTGGCAAAAATATGTAATGCGACAGTGTCATCATCGTCCAGTAAAACTGTAACCGGATACGGTTTGAGCAGATTAAATGATATTTTTCCACCGTCAATAACCGGGATAATCCCCAATTGGGTTGGGAATATTCTGGCGGTAGTGAAAGATTGTGCCGGTGTTACGACAACATTTACCGGCCCGGTTTGGTCGAATATTACAAATGATGCTCGCTGTCCCGCCGGGTCTTTCACATGGGTCCACAAACCGTCATTTGGCAATATTTCCGCCCGCACCCGCGCCTGGTAAACAAATAACGGATTATTATCAACAGATACAGTATAATCCGGCGAAGCAATTTCTTGCGGTGGGGCTGGCCATGATATTAGGTTTGACATAAAATTCACCTTATTTATTTTGTTTGCAATTAAATTAATTTAACCACGAAACACACGAAAGGCACGAAAAATATAATGACATAACTTTCGTTTAAGGTCACTTCGACAGGCTCAGTGACCATTTTCAAATTGATTTCTCTTACAAAATGAAAGGCTTATTTAACATCTTTTTTCGTGCCTTTCGTGTATTTCGTGGTTAAGTATGTATATTAACCTGCTTAAAACTTCTTCTCGCTAACCTTCAATGTCATCGCCAGTAATGAAAGCGGTGGCAGTTGGCAGGTCGCCTGACCATAATTAACCGCGATATCGTGATATGGTTTTGCAATTACCTGGTTTGGATTGTCGTAACTGTTGGCGGCTTTCGGGTCGGCACCAGTGAGTATTTCTGCCGACTCTAAAGATATTACGGTATAGTCTGCTATCTCCACACAAACTGGAGCAGTTTTATCAATGCTGCGGTTTGTCAGGAATACATGCAGGTGCTCACCATCCAGAATTGCGCTGGAATCAACAAACATTGTTTTCCCACTGGTCTTGCCATCATATTCAGGGCCTTCGACGACCGGTTTCAGCGATACACCATTACGACGTTTTGAAAACATTTCGAATGGATAGTAAATACTTTGTACCAGCATGTCGTCGCCATTAGTAAGAATCGGCGCGATAATATTGACGATCTGGGCGATATTGGCTATTTTCACGCAATCAGCATGGCGAATGAAACTATGCAGGAAACCGGCGACCACCAGGGCATCCTCAAGGTTATAAACTTCCTCAATCAAATGCGGTGCCACCTTGTTTTCGCCATTCATCTGCATATTTTTATACCAGACATTCCATTCGTCAAAACAAAGATAAGCGCGTTTTTTACTTTTGCGGCGTGCCTGTACGAACTTGCAAGCAGCGTCCATCTCCTCAATCTGCTTATCAATCGAGTTAGTGACGCCGAGATAATCCAGCGTGTCATTATCATAATTGCCCACATACCGGTGCAGACTGATATAGTCGGCGAAATCGCCAAGATATTCCAGCACCTGGCGGTCCCATTCCATATAGGTCGACAATCCAGTTCCGCATGATCCGCAAGCCACTATTTCGATAGAATTATCGGTATCTTTCATTAATTTAGCGGTCTGTTGGGCGCGGATGGCATATTGGTCGGCAGGTACATGACCCAACTGCCATTCGCCGTCCATCTCATTGCCCAGGCACCACAGTTTCACATCATGCGGCTGCGAATTACCGTTAGCAACTCGCATATCGGCATAGTACGATCCGGCAGGACAATTACAATATTCCAGCCAGTTGCGCGCTTCTTCCGGGGTGCCGGTTCCCAGGTTCGCCGTTATCATCGGTGTCCAACCCATTTTACGGCAAAGTGAGATGTAATCGTCAGTGCCAAATTGGTTGGTTTCCAGGCTTTGCCATGCCATCTCCCGTAATGTCCGCCGCATATTTTTAGGGCCGATGCCATCCATCCAGTGGTAACCGGAAGCGAAATTTCCACCCGGGTAACGCATGGCGGTCATGCTCAATTTCTTCAATGCCTCCAGCACATCCGACCGGCAACCTTCCGCATCCGCATGCTTGCTGTCTGGCTGATACACCCCTTCATACACCGCGCGACCCATGTGCTCTAAAAAACCGCCAAACACCCGCGGGTCAACCTCTCCAACTTGAAAGCTGGAATGTAAACGAACAATAGTATTTTCCATTTTATTCACCTGTAAACATTAAAATCTTGTTGTCTCGAAGTCTAACAAATAGCAGCCAAGTTGTCGATAAGATATAAGGGTAATTCCAAAAATAACAAGTTGTTTTTATGGGTTTACAAAAAATGCAATTGACATGTGTATTTTAAAAGTAGATTGAAGGTAAAAAACAACAAATCAACTTAAAATAAAAAGTCACAGTTTGGAAAGGGGTGAAGCCCGGCTGATTTGGCAGTAATCTTCCATTTCATCTTCTTACTACCGGGGATAGCCGGGCTGCGACCCTGTTCCAAACTGTGACTGAATTTTATAGGTGTGTTTTCTAATATGGATCCTGATTTTATGAAATACTGGGCAACCACAAGGGATTGCCCCTACAATTTCTATAAAACCTTGTGTATTATGACTCACCTTTACTCAAACACTGCCCAGGCGCCGTCTTCTTTCGGGCTGAAGGTGCCGTAACTAGCGGGCCAGACTTCCAGCTTTTGCAGGTCGGTGCCGGGTTCGTCATTGTCGTCAACCATGAATCCCAGCCAGAAACCTTTGCCGGATTCGGGTAACTGAACTTCATTTTTAGTGCCTGCCCAGGTGCGTTCATCAATGGGCAGTTTGTATTCGGTGACGATTACCTTTGCTTTTGACAGATCCTCGCCGGTTGCCTGTTCGACTAATTTGCGTTCTGTTACGGCTTCGGCATTATCGAGAACCTTTATGAATCTCGGTGCGATATCGGCGGGGATATTCAACTGCAGTGCATGGAAGTAGAATCTGCGCCGGACTATCTGGTCGCCATCGGTGGAGAATCTGCCCACGCTGAATTGGAAACCTGGTTCCCAGAAACCATTTATCATCATTTCTACGGTATCCTGAACGTGGGTGCCGGTGGCGATGGTTTGGTGGAATGTTACTACGTCATCAAATCGCAGTACCTGAACATACATATCTTTGCCAAGGTATGCCACCCTGATTACAGCGCTACAGTCATTCGCACTCTTGATGCCCGGTCCTGCGGTTGCCGGGGTGATGACTATCTGTGGTTCTATTTTTGCCGTTCGCCATTTTTCCAGGTCGCCATCTATCGGCAATGGTTCTTTTAATTTAGTAATGGTAATTTTTGGCTTTTTGGATTTTGCCATCATAAATGTGGTGCGTGGTGGCAATGCGGCCAACGCCAATACACGTTCCGGGGTGATGGTTAACGGATAGACATTCTTGATATAGTTGTGGGTATTGCTCAGTGTCAGCCAGTGTGAGCCATTAAGCATATAATCGCCGACCACCACATGGGTTTTCCCGTCAATTCCTTTGAAAAGGATATGTTGGTCAGGGTGGTCAACCCAGTATCCCATCCAACCGGCTTCGATGGGGAATCCTAAATGACCAATTGATAAACCATCTTCATCCAATCCTATCCATTCTGCCTGGTGACCCCAACTGGTGAAAATGAAACCGGGTTCGATTTGCTTAACGCCTTGAGTCGGGCCAAAATCATTCATCGGCAGGAACCAACGCAGAGAGCCGTCTTTGTTAAATCGTTCGATATCAATGCCGCCACTATTGCTGAGGCCGGAGCCATTTGGGCTATCCTTGGTCCAGACCACCGCCATCATGCCGCCATCAGGTGTCATTACGCTTTCGGACTGGCTGGCAGGATTGAATTTTGAGGAGAATTTATATGGTGATGTTAATTCCTTGTCCGCGTATTTTATTACTGGTTCTGCTGCAATATCGTAAAGCGGTGTTCCTTTATCGTTAACACCTTTGAATATCCATTTTGTCCCGAATGAACTGCGGATATCGCCATTGGGAGATAAATACATCCAGCGTCCTACTGCTGATGAACTGGTTGAGACTGATTTTTCGGCAGTGTTTAGTATTATAGTTTCCGTACCATCGGCAGCGGTAATCATGCCATCGTCATTGGTGTCGGTAAATAATGAAAGCAGGTTGCTTTTGCCCGAGCCATAAAACGCAACAATGCGGCCGACATATTTTTCATCATAACGCACTATCAATACACCATCCATTCGTTTCGGCTCGTCATTCTGTTTGAATCTTAATACGCCATAGATATTATTTTTGTATTTGAACATCCCAATATTGGTGGCTCCAGGAGGACGACCCCATAAAATGTCCGGTTGTGATGTGCCTTTCAACGTGTCGATGGTCCATGATATCGCTCCCATTGAGTCCATGATGCGGGTGACTTTATCATCGGCAAACTGTACCCAATTCGGCGAGTTGCCGAATACCGCGCAACCCTGGTAAAGATTTTTGCCGTCAGCGTTGAAAACCAGTGGGTGGCTGGCATGATCTAATATCATCAAGTTGCTGGCGTCGTCAATGTCGAGTGGCACTTCGCGCGGGTTGCTGTATGGGCCTTTCTGGAACCAGAATCTATCTGCGGTGATTGGGCCGTATGGTCCGTCACCGCGTCCAATGGTATTCTTTGCAATTGGTGCCGCAGGATTGCTGATATCAAAGTAATGAATCTTGCCGGTATTGTAGGATGCAATTGCCAATTTGTCGCCGTTAACCGCGACTCCCACTGGATTTTCAACGCCTTTGAAGGTGTATTTCACTTCTCCGGTTGGGGTATAGGCTGTTACAACACCATTAAGGAATCCGGTGCTATCGGCAATCATCCATATTAGCTGGCGTTTATTGTCCGCGTATGGATGAAATGCGCCATTTACCTTAAATGCGGTATCAATTTTATTGGTTGCAATATTTATCTTGTATACTGTTCCGTCACTGGCGATGGTGTATAGATTGCCATTTAGTTCAGCCAATCCGCTGAGATTTACCATGTTTATTGTCAGTAATGGGTTGCCATCCAGCCATGGCAGCATGGTGCCTTGTTTGTTGATGCAGATAACTGTCATGGTTTTCGCGCTTCTTTCCCGCAACGCGTAAATCATACCGTCTGCACCGCGGCATAATCCTTTTCCCCCGGCATTGCCGGGAAGTGACCAACCAGCCTTGCCGGTGGTTAAATCTTTTGAACGCATATTTTCACCGCGTTCGTTCCACCCGGTATTAAGAATGAGGTTGTTGTTATTGCCTAATGCTGAACGCCAAACGTTGAGCATGTCAGATTCGTGCTCTCCGGTACCGATGCCGTTATTGGCGGTAAATTTATTGTATTTCCATCTTAAATTGCCTTCCACCACGCGCATTTCATAGTCGCCGGCGGCAATATTTGCACCTAATTCTGTCCGGGATGGCAAGACGTATTGATATGTGCCCTTCTTTAACGGCAAATCCTTGAACATGTAGCGAATAAGTTTATTATCTTTGGCGAATACTCCTGCGCTTTTAGTGCCTTCGTCACTGGTTATTTTAAATGTACCATCTACAACTTCCAGTTTTCCGGTAGCGGTTTCAACCGCGCCAACCCCCTGCATAGCGGGACGTTTTGCACCGTTGATATCTGTTTTTGGAGCTTTAAAGCTACCGATATTTTTCACACCCCAGTTGCTGGTGGTGGCAATCGCCGGGTTCCAATTCATCGTGGATATAGTGCTGTAATCTCCCTTAGCTGTATCACGGAAATTGACCGGCAGTGATACCGAATGAGCATCCAACCCGCCGGAAATATCGCGCCATGGACCCAGTGATATGCGGGTTAATTGCTTGCCGAATTTACCGGTGAATAATGCCAGGTACAGGTTGTTGTCAACCATTATTTTGCTGCCTGGTTTGCTTACCTGTATGGCAATGCCGGCATCAACCACGATGTTGTTGAAGATGGCAGAATCGCTGACTTCAATCAGGCTGAACCCCAGCGAATTAGTGCGGGTAATGGTGTTATTTATAATGGCGGATTTCTGGACGTTTTGCGCGGCAATTCCGTTAAGGCTGCCGTCGACAATGCAATTTTCCACCTGAATATTTGAGGAGTTTTCCAGAGATATTCCCGTGGTGCCACCATGGATTAGCAAGCCGGAAGCAGTTGCGCCTTTGATACCTTTTATTGAGAGTGCGTTGCCGCCGCGGGAGATTATTGATAACTGAGAGACCGCGGCATTATTACCGGCAAGGATGATCCCATTGGGTTCCGCACCGGCGTCAATTGTAGTGGCATTGTATCCTGCTCCTTGCAAAGTAACGCCTGCAGGTACTGATAAAGTACCGGCATAACTACCTGCTGGCAGTTGGATGACCGTACCAGTCTTTGCCTTTGCGAGAATTCCAGGCAATTTGGCAAAATCTATCACTTTTACGGTAGATGCAAAACTGACAGAGGCAATTAGCCAGACGGCTAATGAGGCTGCGAGAATCTTAAATCTTTTCATTTGGTGTTTCCTTGTAGATAAATTGTTACTTTTTTATTAATTTTATACATTATACTGTAGTCGGTCAATTAAAATCATTGTTCATACAATGATTTTAATAAATGTGTAGAAGACTGAGAGCGATGCTATGAGATATGGAATTATGAAATTAAAGTGAAATATCCAGACCTACCTACAAATCAACAAAATAGGTTATTAATATTCAGTCACCGTATGGAAAATGGAGTGTTTATGCGCCTTCCCCAGAACACGAAACGCTATATCATTTTAAGATTGTGCCGATTGTACAAGACGCAAAATCTTGCGTCTCTACGACGACCACATTCTTTCATTTTAATGTAGTTTCTGGTGAGCCAGAATGGAGCGATTTACGCGCCTTCCTCAAAACACGAAACAGCATATCATTTAAAGATTGTGCCGATTGTAGAGCAAAATCTTGCGTCTCTACGACGACTACATTATTTCAATTTAATGTAGTTTCTGGTGGGTG
>JBIJDE010000474.1:0-4105 GCA_044344305.1 Armatimonadota bacterium | reverse complement strand
TACAAAGACCAACATATCCTTAAATTAGCACCTGAAGGTATGCTTGCCAAAGTAACGAATGATGATGAACATAATAAAGTTGTTAATGCTTTCATTCAAGGTACAACTGACAAAAAAATATCATTAAATAAAGTACCATGGCAATATTTAAAGGGAACCATCGCTTTTTGGGTTCCTTTATTATTGCTTTTATGGCTGGGACTGTTAGGTTTATCACTGGTTGTAAACCGTCAATGGTCTGACCATGAACATTTACCATATCCAGTTGTGGATTTCACAAACTCATTGCTACCTCGACCAGGTGAAACGATAGTTCCGTTATTAAAATCACCATTATTTTGGATTGGAGCAATCCCGGTAATTTTACTATATTTAAATAATTATGCAGTTCAATGGTTTCCTGGTAAATTTCCTTATATTAATTTAGGACTTGGTCTGTGGCAATATACAAAATTTTTCGACTTATTAACTGCCGGTGGTGGATGGTGGTTATGGGGTCCTCATGTATACCTTACCGTTGTTGCTTTTGCTTTCTTTCTGGCATCTGACATATCTTTTTCACTTGGGATATCTACATTTTTATGGGCTGTTGTAGCAGGTGTTCTGGCGAGATTCAGTATATCAACAGCCAGTACAAATAATGAACCTAATCTCTTAGCTCAAATGAATTTTGGTGCATATTTAGGAATATTTGTTATTGTTTTATATACTGGACGCAAGTTTTATACAGAAGTATTTAAGAAAGCATTTATCATAAAAAAACTCGAGAATAGGTATAAAGATTCTATCATTGGTGCCCGAGTATTTTTAATTTGTATCACCGGACTGATAGTATATCTATCAGTTCGTGCAGAATTGAATCTATTATTTGCATTCTTATTCACAGCAATTATTGTAATAACATTTACTATTATGAGCAGAATAATGGCGGAAACAGGTTTATTCTTTGTTCAAATCACCAGTTATGCTACAGCAGTTCTTTTAGGATTTCTTGGTAATGAAGCATTGGGTCCGCAAACTATTCTAATTTTAACAATTTTATCAATAATGATGAGCATGGACCCGCGTGAAAGTTTAATGCCATTATTGATGAATGTCTTTAAATTATCTGAAAATACCGGAATTAACGCCGGCAAGATTGCGAAGTTCAGTGGAATAGCTATCGTGATTGGATTAGCGGTTGCCATGACTTCAACTCTAGTTTTACAATATAGTAAAGGTGCAAATATGACTGATAGCTGGGCGCATCGTTCTGTACCTTCTTCTATATTTGCCCCAGCATCAAAAGCTATTGATAGCTTAAAATCAGTAAATAGATTACAGATTGTAGAACAAACTAATAGTTATACACGGCTTACATTTTCCCAACCAAACAAACAACTTCTAATAGGGTTTCTAATAGGCTTAAGCATTACTCTTGCTTTTTCCATGGCAAGACTACAATTTAACTGGTGGCCTTTGCATCCGGTATTATTTTTGGTGTGGAATACCTATGCTATGTATTGCTTTGCTTTTTCATTCTTTTTAGGTTGGATAATAAAAGCTTTGGTAATGAAATTTGGTGGAAGTAAGTCATATCACAGCATTAAACCGCTAATGATTGGTATAATTGCTGGCGAATGTACTGTTGGGGTTATAATGATGATTATTGGTGGTATATATTATCTAAATACTGGTCTATCGCCAAAAACTATTAATATAATGCCTGGATAAAAGGAACATAAAATGAAATATACAGTAAATACAGAGCGTCTATTATCTCTCTTTCTTGAGTTGGTAAAAATCAATGCTATATCTCGCCGTGAAAAGCCGGTTGCAGATTTTTTAATACCTATAATGACTCAATTAGGAGCATCAATTGATTTTGACGAAGCTCATCTATCGCTAAATGGCGAAATAGGAAATATGTTCTGTAAATTTCCCGGCACAGTAACTGGTGAAACTCTCCTATTTTCTGCTCACATGGACACAGTACAACCAACCCAGGATTTAAATATTGTCATCTTAGATGATAGAATCATGACTGATGGTACTACCATTTTAGGTGCTGATGACCGGGCAGGAATCGCGGCTATTATCGAAATGATACGTACTATAAAAGAAAATAATCTCCCCCACCCCCCAATAGAAATTGTATTTAATATCGCAGAAGAAATTGGCTTAATGGGATCGCAATTTCTTGATTATAGCAAAATTTCTGCCAAGGTCGGATTTATTCCTGATACCAGCAGTTCACCAGGAGCAATCATTTATAGTGCTCCTGCACAAAAACATTTAAAAGTAACCATCAATGGTAAGGCTGCGCATGCTGGAATGGCACCACAAGATGGCGTTAACGCGATAACTGCACTTGCAAAAGCTATCTCACGAATGCCACAAGGTAAAATTGATGATGAGACGACAGCAAATGTAGGTATCATATCCGGTGGTAAAGCAACTAACATAATTGCAGACAAAGCAGTTGCAGAATGCGAAGCACGAAGTCGTAATCCAAAGACATTAATTAAACTTATTAATGAAATGCAAACAATTTTTAATGATGAAGCAAATAAACTTGGAGCAACAACAGAGATAATAGTAACGGATTTATATCCTTCTTTTAAGCTTCCAATGGATAGTAATGCTATTAAAATAGCTTCTAAAGCTGCGACAGATCTCGGACTCCCGGTGACAGTATCAGCAACAGGAGGCGGTAGTGATGCAAACTTTTTTAATGGTGCAGGAATAGAAACTGTAATTATAGGTACTGGAATGTGCAACCCGCATAGTACTAGAGAGTATATACTTAAAGAGGATTTATATGATTTATCAGAATGGATGTTAAAAATGATAAATATTTCTATTTGCTGATATACTTTTATTGAAAAAAAAGGGTATAATTATCAGCAGTTAATTAGCATTAGTTTGCTTAAAGGGGATTCCGATGGGAATAAAAAAAATATCAGCTCTTTTATTGGTAGTTATAGCTACTATCGCTATTATTTCTGCGCCAGTTAATTATGACTTGGCACAAATAGTAGCTAATAATTGGATAACAGCAAATCAAAAGGTGCAAAATAACCAGTTAACTTGTCAATCAATAACTGCATTGAATGACATCAACGGTAAACAGTTAGCTTGGGTTGCCAACTTATCTCCAACTGGATTTATAATAATAGCTGCTGATAACCATATTTCTCCGATTATTTCATTCAGCACTGAAAGTATATTTAGTGGCAATACTAATCCAAATTCTTTATTAGCTGGTTTCATAAAAAAAGATTTATCTAATAGATTTAAATCTATTGATAAGTTAACCGTTAATGATAAGAACAATATAACAACCCAATGGAAATCATATAGTTATAAAGGAATATCAGCTACAGCCGGTAATACTGCAAATGCTAATGCAGCTTTATTACCTCCTCCTGTTGCTGTTGTTCCCACCGTTGACCAGTTTCTTACCACTACGTGGAACCAACAACCGTCTTTAAGAAATGATCCACCCAGCTATAACAAACTAACCCCACATAATTATCCGGCTGGTTGTGGGCCAGTAGCAATGAGTCAAATTCTTAAATATTATCGTTCTCCTGACTCCGCTACAGCATCAAATTTAATTACTACTGATGGTGATACCGGCGAAGTACAGCTACTCACATTTAATGACACTTTTAATTATGATTTAATGCCTGATGCTTTAAGTAATACTTCAACCCCAGAAGAAATAAATGAAGTTTCAAAATTAATGCTTGATACTGGAATTGCCATGAAAGCAACCTACTCCAGTACTGGAACAAGTGCATTTGATGATGTTATGGCTGCGGCATTTAAATCAAAGTTCAATTATAAATCTGCTGATATTATTAATTCACAGACAGGTCCTTGGGAAACTCAAGTACAAGGCGAATTGGACAACAAGTATCCTGTTATTTTCACCTTATTCAGCACCGCTGATGATTATGCTCACTTTGTAGTTTGTGATGGTTATGGTAAAGATGATACAACACAAGCTAATCTATATCATTTAAATATGGGTTGGGGTGGATTAGACAATTCATGGTATCAAATCCCGAGTGTATCAACTACCCAATTTGCGTTTGACCAGATGCCGTCTGTTATACTT